>JAUIBC010000098.1 GCA_030427555.1 Gammaproteobacteria bacterium
CATTCCCGTCAGGACTTTTGATTCCTTTTTCTTTTATGCATGCAGTCATCTCTGACTCAGAAAGAGATTCTGCATTTTGAATATCATTTTCTTCAAGTAGATGGTCGGCACGATACCGTTTGTGGTTTTTTAGATCTTCTACCATGGGATCTAAACTATTGCTTGGGGCAACGGTTGGCTTTGGTTTTTATATACTAAATAAATTTTTTGGCTCACTGAGTCAAATATACCAATTTTCATCATTTTTTGCGGCAGTAGGGCCTACCGCATTTTTTGCATTATTTGGGTTTTACTTAATGGGAAAGTTAAGGTAAAACCCAAATAATGATTTAAGATTGGGTTGGAGGGTTATCAATCCATCCACTTAATGTTTCGATTATTTTTTTTGCTTGGGATTCGCTTGAGATGTTAAACTTTGATTTTAACCAAAATTGATCATTTTGTTTTTGATAGCGGCGGATGGAATATTTAATTGGGCCAAAGCATTGGTTTGCATTATCCCAGTCTTGATAGCAAAACATTATAGTTGTCCACGCGCCTTTAGATAATATATATTTATCTAACTCACGTACCTTTTCTACATTGTCTTCAATATAACTTATTGTTAATTCATCAGCAGTTGTACTCATATGCACCTAAAATAAAATTAATTTTGTATGGATTGTAATATTCCATTAATAAAAGTCAAGGTAAATCCTGGTTGATAGTTTTGAGATTCATAAATCCAAACTTGTGGATGTTGTTTTCTAGGTACTCGGCGGTTAACATAAGTTTGATTTATATTATCAGGAGCTCCACAGGCATTATAAATGGAATTAATTTTATCTCCTATTTGTACTTTGCCATCTTTGCACATGCTAAGAGCATTGGTACTAACGCCATTAACTTTAATTGCCGATACTTGACTGTTAATTAAATCAACTTCTATCGTATTGCCGGTCGAGCCGCTTGGCAAAGAAAATAGACTATATACTCTATCTATACCAGGGTAGAAAAAAACGGCTCCTTTATTAATGTCTGTATAAACTAATTGGGTCATAGGTATTTGTTGTACAACAGCATTCCCAGAGTCTTGCACAGACGTTGGATTGCCACAGGATGCTAGTACTTGGTCTTGCGTCATACCAACATTAATATAAGCGTGATTTTTAGAACAATAAAATGAGTCATCGGCTATAGCAATATCGGTTAATAGCAGTAATGTGGTAAGTAGTAGGGGCTTTAATTTCATATTATACATTTCACAACTTTTCCTATATAATTTTAGTATAGTATTTTTTAGGTGTGAATGTAATTAATTACTTACTTACCACCATATATAATATTTGTCTTAATTGAATATTCTTGTCCAATTCCAATCAATAAGTGGATGCCAAGCTGTTTTTTTGTGATATTTGACTTTTAATACAGATGCTGAGGTAGTAAGCGTATGGTTCAATATTTGTTCGGTACAGATAATCACCATACCTTAAATGGCTTCTAAGAGAATTTTTCTAACAATATCTTTATTTATATTTAAATTCTCACCGATTGGCAGTAATTTGTTATTTTCCATTTTATCAGGAACTATTTCAGCAGCATCATAAATATTATATTCATGCAATGAAGTTTTAACACCTAAAGAATTAAAAAATACTCTTGTGCGTAATATAACTTCATCTATAATTTGCTCTTCATTGTTAATATGAATATCCCATACTCTCTTTGCATATTGAATCAATTTTTTAGCTTTATTTTCTTTCTGACTATTTAAAACTGCTGGCAAAATAATAGCAAGAGAGCACGCATGATCTATTCCGTACAATGCGGTTAACTCTTGACCAATCATATGAGTACTCCAATCTTGCGGCACTCCAACACCAATCAAGCCATTTAAAGCCAAACTTGTGCACCACATAAAATTACAATTTAATTCGTAGTTGTTTTGGCAATTCATAATTTTCGGGCCAATATCAATTAATGTTTTGAGAATGCTTTCTGCAAATGCATCTTGCAATAACCCTAAAGCAGGGTAGGTTAAATATTGTTCAATAACATGCACGAAAGAATCTATAATACCGTTTGCTATTTGATTTTTAGGTAAAGAAGTAATTACTGTTGGATCTAAAATAGAAAATTTGGGGAAAATTGGCGGATTTAAAAAAGCTCTTTTATCTTTATTTTTTTCATAAGTAATTACAAAAGAACCATTCATTTCACTACCTGTTGCTGGTAACGTAAGAATAACACCTAAAGGTATGGTGAGCTTATAAATCACCCCACTCATTATTTGCTGCCACGGATTATCCAAAAATGGAGCAATAGATATGAATTTAGCCCCATCAATTACTGACCCACCACCAACAGCTAGAATATAATCAATGTTTTTCTCTTTAATAATTGATACTGCTTGCATTAAATATTCATAAGTTGGATTAGCACATACTCCTCCAAATTCTGTAATTTTATAGCCATTAAGTATGTTTTTTATTTGAAAATAAATCCCGTTATTTTTTATGCTTTTCTGACCATAAATTAGCAGAATATTAGCATTTTGGGGAATTTCATTTTGTAGTTCGTTGAACCTTCCTGCACCAAAAATAATTTTAGTTGGATTGTAATAATTAAACTGATTCACTTTCTATCCTTTTTGAATTAAATATATAAATCTTTAATTTTCGTTTTCTAAAATTAGGGTAATTTAGATTAGGTAAAAAATAAACCATTACCCGTGTTGTATGCATTGCTGCTTGATAGTAAAAATAAATATCTCCTAAAAAATCTGGGTCACTAACAACATTAAATGGTGCTGAACTAAAGTTCTCAAAAAAAGTATGGCTTGATGGCATATGCCGGTTGGCAATGTCACAGAGTCTAGACTTAAACTCATCAAAGTTGGATTCAAGCATAATTATAAAATATCATAAATGAATTTAGCTCTATAAAAATATAAAATTCTTAATATTAAATTAATTGGCTGTTTTGAAAATAGATAGTACAATAGTCAGCTTTAATTGCTAGTAGCAGAAGAATTATACAGATGAAATCTAAAGATAGTAAACAAAATGGAAGAGCTCTTTATTTATATAAAAGGTTATTAAAATATGTAAAGCCGTTTTGGCCAGTGCTTTTATTGGGGTTAGTGGCAAATGTTATTTACTCAGGTATTGATGCTGGGCTTACCTATATGCTCAGGCCTTTTTTAGATAAAGGTTTAATTGCGATAGATATGGAGTTTGTTTGGAAAATACCTATTATTTTGCTACTTGGAATTTCAGCGCGTGGTTTGGTTAGTTCGTTAGGTAGCTATTGTATGACTTGGGTTGCACGTTCGGTTGTAAATGTGTTACGCCAGCGTGTGTTCGCACACATTATAAGGTTGCCAGCAGATTATTATGATGAAGCAACGTCAGGTGAGTTGCTTTCTAAAATTTTGTATGATGTTGAACAAGTAGCGCAAGTTAGCGCAGATGCGTTGACAGATTTTGTGCAGAATCTGTGTTTGGTTATAGGATTGTTAACAGTAATGATGGTGATTTGTTGGCAATTATCCTTGATGTTTTTAGTTACGGTGCCATTTATTGGTATAGTAGTTAATTATACAAACAAAAGAGTGCGTAAGGTTAGTCATCGTGTGCAAAAAACAATGGGCAAGGTTACTGAAATAGCTGCCGAAGTAATAGAAGGATATAAGGTTGTTAGAATATTCGGTGGGGAAAAATATGAAACTGATAAGTTTGAGAGCGCTACCGAAGAATCACGACGTAATGATATGAAGGTCGCAATTAATAAGGCTATAAATGTATCTTCAGTACAAATTATTATAGCAATTGGTATAGCTTTAATAATTTTTGTATCAATTCAATTATCAACAGTAATAATCGTTACGGCAGGAGCATTTTTAGCAATAATTGCTGCGATGCTGCAGTTAATTAAGCCTCTTAAAACTTTAACAACTTTAAATGCAACTATTCAACGAGGATTAGCAGGCGCAGAAAGCGTATTTCTTTTGTTAGAAAATAAGCTAGAAAAATCTACAGGATCGCGATTATTAGATGTATCTAAACCATGTAATATTGAGTTTAACAAAGTTTCATTTTCTTATAGGAATGGGCCAAAAGTACTACATGATATCGATTTAGATATACCTGCAGGCTCAACAGTGGCGTTAGTTGGTCATTCTGGTAGTGGTAAAACTACTATAGCAAGTTTATTACCAAGATTTTACGATGTTAATGATGGAGAAATATTGATAAATGGTATTCCTATTAATGATTTAGCACTGGATAATTTGCGTAGTTCTTTGGCTTTAGTTAGCCAACATGTTACTCTTTTTAATGATACTATTGCGAACAATATTGCATATGGAAGTTTTAATGCTAGTCTTGACGATATAATTTCAGCAGCGCGTATGGCTTATGCTGATAATTTCATTAGCAAGTTAGAAAATGGTTATGATACAAAAATTGGTGAAAATGGCGTACTACTTTCAGGTGGTCAGCGTCAGAGGATAGCAATTGCTAGAGCTATTTTAAAAAATGCTCCCATATTAATTTTAGATGAGGCAACTTCTGCTTTAGATAATGAGTCAGAGCGTTATATACAAAGAGCATTATTACATGTAGTACAAAATAGGACTACTTTAATAATCGCTCACCGCCTTTCAACTATTAAAATGGCAGATAAAATTGTGGTAATGCAACATGGAAGAATAGTTGAAGTTGGCACACATCAACAGCTATTACAAAAAGGTGGTCATTACACTCAATTATATCAGGCCCAAAATTTAGTTATTGAAGATGAAAGTTCATTTGTTTAAAAAACTAAAGAAAAGTTTACAGATATTTATAGATAATACTTGGTATAATAAAAGTGTTATGGCACTTTTATTATGGCCACTCTCTGTCCTTTTTAGAGTAATTATCTGGGCTAGGCGTAAGTATTTACAAAAATTCAATCAGAAATTATTTAGCGTTCCAATTATTATAGTTGGTAATATTACCGTTGGCGGTGTTGGGAAAACCCCATTAGTTATTGCAATTTCAGAGAAACTTACTCAAGCAGGTTTTAAAGTTGGTATTGTTAGTCGCGGTTATAAGGCACATATAACTAATTTCCCTTATATGGTAAAAACTTCTGACGAAGCTTCTTTGGTTGGTGATGAACCTTTATTATTAGCGCTTCGTTCTAATTGTCCAGTAGTTATTGATCCAGACAGATGCAGAGCTGTAGCTTATATTATAGAAAAATGTAAGCCAGATATAATAATTAGTGATGATGGCTTACAGCATTATAAGTTGGGTAGAACTATTGAAATTGCAGTAATTGATGGAAGTAGAGGGCATGGAAATGGTTTTTGTCTTCCAGCCGGGCCACTTCGTGAGCCACAAAAAAGGTTAGAAGAAGTAGACTTTGTAATTATCAATGGCAAAGGTTGTTCGGAGCAGAAATTAAGTAATACATATAAAATGTTTTTACATCCGCAAGAATTACGCTCTTGTATTTCTAATCAAATTTTACAATTTAAAGAAATAAGTTCACAAGTTGTAGCAGTTGCCGCAATAGGTAATCCTGGTAGGTTTTTTAAAACTTTGAAGTCTTTAGGATTCGAGTCAGATAATCAAACTTATCCGGATCATTATGCATTTACTAAAGAAGATTTTTCTGGGATTTCTAAGCTTATAGTTATGACTGAAAAGGACTATGTTAAGTGTAAAAGTTTTGCTGATGAGAGAATGTTTTTTTTACCAGTTGAGGCTATTTTAAGTGATGATTTTTGGGATAAGTTAATGCTAATTTGCAGACAAGCTATTGAAGACCAGGTGGCAAATAGCTTTAAATCTCTATAGAATATATATTTTGTTTACCTGACGATTCTTCTGGAGTATGTAAAAGTGGGTATAAGTTTAAAAAAAATAATAAATTTCATGCTGTTTTGTTTAATTTTTTTAGTAAATTATACTTATTCTGCACCGGTTGAAGAAGAAAGAAAGGTATTTTCTCCGACAAACTCTAAATATGCAAGTTGGGTATTTTTGGGTATGGTAGAAAATGAGATAGGAGAGGTTTATAACTATTTCTTTCAGATGCAACGTAATGATAATAACTTTCATGCAATCGTTGCATTATTTGATTATCAAAATAAAAAAATGATTTTTAATGAGGATAGCGAGGTAACCATTGATAATCCATCAAATTTTAAATGGTTGGTTGGTAGGACATTCCTTAGATACTATAAAATATCAAATAGCTGGGTTTTTGGTTTAAAAACTAAAAATAAAAAAGGGTTTAACTTCAGAGTAAGTATGTTAAATAAGCCGGAAGATTCGCCTGTAACTAGATATTTTCGTGATGGTGTTTCTTTTGTTGTAGTACAAGCTG
>JAUIBC010000099.1 GCA_030427555.1 Gammaproteobacteria bacterium
AAGTAAACCCTTTCAAAAAACAAAATTTGTTATATTGTGACCAAACATATACTTTGTTTGCACTGTCAATACCAAACATAAGCTCGCTAAAACAGTAAAGACGCTTGACCGCCGGGCTCTCTATTTCTTTGATTGTGTCTACAAATTCCTTTTCACCAGGAACATCGCCATTTACAAAGATCTTTCCTGAATCTGTTATAATAGCCCAATAATCATCAGAAACAGATACATCTATAACTTTTTCATCATTAGGTAAATTTATTTTAACAGGTGAGCGTAATAATTCTACGCCATGGGTTTTATGTAAAAACTTCCCCCAAACATACAATTCTCCTTCCGATGTTATAACAGCATTTCTTTTAGACAATGAACTAGCCATTCTAACAATTGATTTAGCATATAATGGCGAGTGTGTGGGTAGTGCAGTAAAGTTATTACAGTAAAAATCTGAACCTTTTTGAAACAGGATACCTTGCTTAGTTAATACTATTGTACCAAATCCAATCTTAATATAACTTATGTCCAAGGCATTTAGTTTTTGTACAATAACGGGCTTGGAATTTTTATACCAAATATATACATTACCACTCTCACATAATGCAAAAGTGCTATATTTAAATATAAATAATTTAAAAATCATCTCCCCTTTGGGGATTGAGATCTCAGAAGATGAGTTTATATAAATTAAGCGCCCATGGTTGTTTATAGCATAAACCTCATTATTTGATGAGTTTGCAATTTTAGTATCATAATCATCAAGTAATGTAGGTAGGCAGTTTCGGGTCATAAATAAAAGTAGTCAATATATCAAACTATCTAATATTGCGCAATAAAGCCGCAATAAAAAAGTTGTGGTACTCTTATAGAGCACCACCAAAATTCACTATTAATCATCAGTTAAAGACATCAAGCTTGCATTGCCTCCTGCCGCAGTCGTATCTTTAGTAAAAGTTCTCTCTACACATAAACGCTGTAGATAATATGGGCCGCCTGCTTTGGGACCAGTACCAGATAAACCTTCACCACCGAATGGCTGTAATCCAACAACTGCGCCTGTCATATTACGATTTACATAGCAGTTCCCTACTTTAATTCGCTCACGTATATATTGCACAGTACTATCTACCCTACTATGTATCCCCAAGGTTAACCCATAACCAGTTTGGTTTATTTGTGCTATAACATCATCGAGGTTATTACGCTTAAATTTTATGACGTGCAGTACCGGACCAAATACTTCTTTTTCCAAAGCACTAATATTATCAATAGAAATGGCCGTAGGTGGCATAAAAAATCCATTACTACAGTAATTATTAAGTTTACACTGATAAATAATATCAAATTTCTTTTTCATTTCTGTTACATGATTTTTTAAAGTAGTAAGAGAAGAAGTGTCAATCACAGGGCCTACGTCTGTTGTTAACATGCGTGGATCGCCTATATTTAATTCTTCCATCGCTCCTTTTAAAAGATCAATCGCTCTAGCATATACATCTTCTTGTACATATAAAACCCGAAGAGCAGAACAACGCTGCCCGGCACTACCAAAGGCTGACGTTACAACGTCAATTATTACTTGCTCAAGTAATGCAGATGAATCTACAATCATTGCATTTTGTCCACCAGTTTCTGCAATTAATGGTATAATTTCATCTCCACGATTAACCAATGTGCGGTTAATCATATTGGCTGTTGCAGTTGAACCAGTAAATACAACGGCTTTTATTCTTTTATCAGCAACAAGTTTTTCCCCAACTACGGAACCTTTGCCTGGAACAAACTGAATAACACCTTCAGGAATACCCGCTTCCAACATTAACTTAACTGCATAATAACCGATTAATATTGTTTGATCAGAAGGTTTTGCAATAACACAATTTCCGGTAACTAAAGCCGCTACTATTTGCCCTGTAAAAATTGCAAGTGGGAAGTTCCATGGACTTATACATAAAACTAACCCACGTGGATAAAGGCTTAATTCGTTTATTTCTCCAGTATACCCACTAAATGTTTGTGGCTTAGATAGCAACTTTCTAGCGCAACTCGCATAATATCTGCAAAAATCTGCCGCCTCACGTACTTCAGCGATACCATCATTCCAAGTTTTACCTGCTTCAAGACATGCCATTGCTAACAATGTATTGATGTTCTTTTCAAGTAAATCAGCATATCTTTCCAAACATTTGGCTCGTTCTTCAACAGAGGTTTTACTCCAACTAATAAATGCTTTTTCTCCTGCTAGCAAGGCCTGTTCCATATCTTGTTCGGTTGCTTTTATTATTTGACCAACGCCTTGTTTGTTATCTTGTGGAGAAAATACAAACTTAGATGGTTTACCTGCAATTTTATGCCAACCAATTATAGGTTGCGCTTCCCACATATATGGCTCATGTTCTACATAATAGCTTTGCATGCTTGCAACAGTTAATCTGTTAGTTAAATCTATACCCATAGAATTTTTACGAACAGGTTCAAAAATATCAATTGGCAAAGGTATATTTTTATTTATTTTATCAATTAGTTCTTTAGACTTTAAAACTGGGTCTATAACTAAATCTGAAATTGGCACATCTTCATCTGTTATTTGATTTACGAACGAAGAATTTGCGCCGTTTTCTAACAAACGACGGACAAGGTAAGGCAATAAATCTTCATGGCTACCAACAGGCGCATAAATACGGCATGGAATATTGTACTTATCTTGAGGCACAATTTGTTCGTATAAATCATTGCCAATGCCATGTAAACATTGAAATTCAAAGTCTTTATATTCACCTACTATATTGAGAATCATTGCAACAGAATATGCATTATGTGTTGCAAATTGCGGATAAATTGCGTCTGTCATAGTTAAAATTTTACGAGCACATGCTTGAAATGAAACATCAGTAAAAGATTTTCTAGTAAATACTGGATAATCCGTTAATCCTGCCATTTGAGTTTTTTTAATTTCACTATCCCAATATGCTCCCTTAATTAAACGCACGGTCATGCGTTTATTCATGCGTCTGGCAAGATCAGCAATCCAATCAAGCACGTAAAATGCTCTTTTTTGATAAGATTGAAGTGCCATACCAAAACCATTCCAACCAGCCAAACTATCATCGCTAAATACTCTTTCAATAACGTCTAAAGAAATATCTAAACGTTCTGATTCTTCTGCATCAACAGTTAAACCAATATCATATTTTTTAGCAAGTTGAGATAACTCAAGAAGCTTGGGAGTAAGTTCAGCCAAAACCCTATCTTTTTGAGCTTCTGCATAACGACAATGCAATGCAGAAAGCTTTATTGATATCCCAGGCTTGCCATATAAATTTGCACTCGCGCTAGAGTTTTGTCCGATTTCTTCAATGGCATTTTTATAATCTTGCATATAACGTTCAGCATCTATTCTGGTAAGAGCAGCTTCGCCTAACATGTCATATGAATACCGGTACCCTTTAGATTCTTTTTCTTTTGCGCGCTTAATAGCTTCTAGAATCGTTCTTCCCATTACAAACTGTTTGCTCATGACTCGCATTGCTTTATTTGCAGTAACACGAACAACGCCTTCACCACTACGATTAACCATGCTCATTAAAATACGACTGAGCTTGGATTCCATTTTATCTGAAGATAAAACCTTGCCTGTCAGTGCTAAAGCCCAAGTAGTTGCATTTATAAAAAATGAATTACTTTGACCTTTATGTGAATGCCAATTAGCGCCAGCTATTTTATCTTTAATTAAATCATCAATAGTTGTACTATCAGGTACTCGAAGTAATGCTTCGGCCAAACACATTAAAGCAATTCCTTCTTCACTAGATAAAGGGTATTCGGTTAAAAAAGACTCGACACCTATACCCTTTTTCTTTGTTTCACGAACGTTTTTAACTAGTTCATAAGCAAGATTTTGTGTTCTGTTTGCATCATCTATATTTAGCTCAGCTTGAGCAAGTAAGTTTTTAATAACGTCTATCTCTGTGGCTCGATAAGCAGCATTAATTTGTGCCCGTATTCCTTGAGGTAAGGGTAAAGAACTTTTATCAAACATATAGATTCCTAACTTAATTTAGGACTTAAGTAAGTCCAGCTGATAATTAATGGCCATATTATATATTAAACTAATTAAATATTAAACTAATTAAATATAATATATCCTTTGTACCGAACAAAGAACTACGGAAACATAGGCGCTAGTGGCACAATATTAATTGTGCTATGTGCCGCCTCCGATTTTAAAAAATTCAACAAAAAAGAAGTTATTCTGAGAGTTTTAATAATTATTAAATAAGATGAATGATTGTGGTCCAAATTTATATTTTGGCAAACAAATTTTAGTGTCATTATAGCATTGGATTGCAATACAACAATTAATGCTTTGATCTGCACAACCACTTAAAAATCTTGGCAAAGTATTATTTTTACCACGAAAACGAATAAGTACCGAACGCACACTTTTGAGAGTGTTGTAATTAAATAACATTGTGGCAATCTGGTACGTTTGCTTATTCAATAATGCAAAACTATGATTTTGTCTAATAAAAAAATTACCTTCTGTTCGATAATTACCTAAAAATTTTTCTTGACAATCATCTACCGCAAAAAAGTCAAGCCCTACTGACATTAAAAATGGAATATCACCGGCTTTGTAATTAAAAATTACCAAAGATGATTTTTCATCCCAATGATTACTTAAAATTTTAATAGAATTAGCTAAAACAACACATGGAGATAACAAAAATATTATTCCTGCTAAAGACAAATTTTTCATTGTAAATATCCTTACTGCTATGCTGCGGTAAAAGCTTTAAGCTACACTTGTATTCTTCAATTAAAATGATAAGTTTATTATAAACTCAATGGCAAGAGCAAAAAAGATCAAATTTTACACAAATAAAAATAAATGATATAATTTTGAATTTTACTGCGAGGATTTTAGATGAATACTCTACTAACTTTTCTTGTAATAACATTATTATCCATTAATTACCCAATTAACTTGGGGTATGCTAATACTAAAACTAGTTTGCAAAGTGAAGTTAAAACTTTAGCCAAAAAAGCACCAGAACTTAATCCTAAAGTACTAAAATTAGCTCTTCAAGCGTATAATCAAGCTTCCATTAAGGGTGTAGTACATAAACACATTTTAACCGTAATTGACTATTCTTTACCATCATTTAAACAAAGAATGTGGATATTTGATTTAAATAAAGACAAATTGTTATACAATACTTATGTTGCGCATGGTAGAAACTCAGGGGCAACAACACCTAATCATTTTTCTAATAAAAACTCAAGCAAACAAACTAGCTTAGGTACTTATGTAACACGTGACACATATATTGGTTCTAAAGGAATATCTCTTAATTTACAAGGCCTAGAAAAAGGGTTTAACGATAATGCTTATGCCAGACGCGTAGTAATGCATGGTGCTTGGTATGTGGAACCTAATTTCATTAAACAATCAGGCATGGCTGGACGTAGTTGGGGTTGCCCTTCTATCGCTCAGTCATTGGCTCGTCCGGTGATTAATTTATTAAAAGGCGGTTCTGTTGTATTTGCTTATTATCCGGATAAAGATTATTTGAAGAAAAGTAGCTACATACATATGGCATAATGATTTTTCATGATTTACAATCCTAGAAACTTTAGGATTGTAAATTTAATTTATGTTTAACAATAATAATTGTAATATTGATAAAACTGATAGAATAAACCGGATAATAATTGGCTTAATAATTTGCTTGGCCGCATTATCACATGCTTCATGGGTATTTTACTTAATTGCTGGTATTATCTTAATCATTGAAGGCATAATAGGCATATGCTATATACCGAAGCTAATAAGTAAAATAAAATCTTGCTTGGATAAATTATTTAAATAATTTTAAATATTCTCCATATCCCTCTTCTTCCATCTTATCTATTGGTATAAATCTTAAGGCGGCAGAATTAATACAATAACGCATGCCACTAGGCTTTGGCCCATCGTGAAAAACATGCCCCAAGTGCGAGTTTGCATATTTAGATCTTACTTCAGTACGATTTTGGAAAACTAATTTCCTATCATCTTTTGTAACAATATAATTATTATCTATCGGTTTCGTAAAACTAGGCCAACCAGTTCCTGAGTCGAATTTATCGCATGAGCAAAATAAAGGCTCTCCAGATACTACATCAACATAAATTCCACGTTGCTTATTATTATAATACGGATTATCAAAAGCTTTTTCAGTTGCCTCTTTTTGAGTGACATCATATTG
This sequence comes from Gammaproteobacteria bacterium, assembly GCA_030427555.1. Classification (GTDB taxonomy): domain Bacteria; phylum Pseudomonadota; class Gammaproteobacteria; order Legionellales; family Legionellaceae; genus 2-12-FULL-35-11. Next base: position 6,249 of record JAUIBC010000099.1, read on the forward strand.
AATTG
>JAUIBC010000008.1 GCA_030427555.1 Gammaproteobacteria bacterium
AGGTTATTACACTACTAAATTAAATAAAATTGGTAAAACAGGAGATTTTGTTACTGCTCCAGAAGTATCTTCGTTATTTGGTTATAGCTTGGCAATGCAATTGCAACAAGTTTTATCTTTAATAGATTTTCCTGTGATTTTAGAGTTTGGAGCTGGAACTGGAAAATTGTGTGTTGACATATTAACACAGCTTGAGAAATCTCAAGCTCTTCCAGATTTTTATTATATTTTAGAAGTAAGTGGGGAATTACAGCATATTCAAAAACAACTAATTGCAGAAAAAATTCCACATTTATTAAATAAAGTAAAATGGATAGTAGAGATCCCTAAAGAACCTATTCAAGGTGTAGTAATTGCTAATGAAGTTTTAGATGCGATGCCGGTTAGTCGTTTTGTTTTAAATAATAGTGAGTTATTTGAAGTATTTGTTACAGTTGATAAAAATGAAATACAAGAAATATTGTTACCATCTACCAATTTACAATTACAAAATTATGTAGACGAGTTTGTAAGTAAAGATCTAAATTTTTATCAATCAGAAGCAAATTTAATTGTAGAACCTTGGATTAAAGAACTTGCAAATATTGTGATAAAAGGCGCAGTATTTATTTTTGATTACGGATTTCCAGCACATGAATATTATCATCCTGATAGAAATGGTGGTACAATAATGTGTCATTATCAACAAAAAACACATCCTAATCCATTAATAAATGTAGGATTACAAGATATTACAGCACATGTTAATTTTACTCATGTTGCTGAAGTTGCTTTTGCAAATGGATTTAATGTTTCTGGATATACTAATCAAGCAAGTTTTTTAATAAATAATAATATATTAGATTTTCTAAAAGATTTAAAAGATACCAGTTTAGTAATTGCTAATCAGGAAATTAAAACATTATTACAACCTAGTGAAATGGGAGAGTTATTTAAAGTAATTGCATTAACTAAGCATTTAGATATAGATTTGACTGGGTTTAAACACAATGATAAACGAGTGAGTTTGTGAGAATGAGTAAATATTTTACAACGGTGGAATTACAAAAAGAGTCGATGAAGTTTTCTGCAGGACATACGACAATTTTTTCAAAAACTGATAGAGAGCCATTGCATGGTCATATGTATGCTGTTTACTTAGCTTTAACAACAGAAGTAGAAGAAAATGGCATGACTTTTGATTATCGTTATTATAAAGAAAAAATTCACGTCTTATGTAAGCATTTAAACCAGACTTTTCTTATGCCGCAATTTTCGCCTTTTCTTGAATATTCTGAAGATGATGAATATTTATATTTTACCTTTAATAATAAAAAAATACCTTTTTTGAGAGAGGATGTAACGATTCTTCCAGTTACAAATATTACTGTAGAAGAATTATCAAAATGGTTTGTTAATGAATTAATCTCAGATGAACAAGAGTTAAATAAAAATAGAATCCAAAAATTAATTGTTAAAGTTTTTTCTGCCCCTGGCCAATCAGCAAGCCATACCTGGGAACGTTAATAGTGTATTATAAAGTTGCTGTTTTAAGTACTTTACAAGATTTTTTTTATTATACAGCTAATAATTGTAAACCAAGAATCGGGGATAGAGTTTTTGTCCCATTTAGAAATAAACAAAGGCTTGGGATTATTATCGATGTTGTTCCAAATTGCGAGTTAAGTTTTAAGTTAAAAGATATTCATAAACTTATCGATAATGAACCGTTACTAAGTTTAGATATATTAAATTTGTTAAAATGGGTTGCGGATTATTATAAGGCGCCTCTACCATTAGTTTTAAAGCTTGCTATTCCCAAAAGATATCGTCAAGGAAAGGAGGTAAGCTTACCTCTTGAAGAAGAATATTATTTAAATCCAGTTTATGTAGATACTTATAAAAATATATTAGCGCGTGCAAAAAAACAATGTGAAATAGTAGATTTCATCGTTGCAAATGATAGAGTTTTGAAAAAAAAATTATTGGGTAACAATTTTTCTACGCAACAATTAAATTTATTAATTAAAAAAAATATTTTACTTAAACAATCAAAATTAATGCTTTCTAAGTTAAATTCAGAGAAAGTTACTCAACCACTAACTTTGAATGCCGAACAAAAATTTGCGGTTACAGAAATTTGTAAATATTTAAACATGTATCGCTGTTTTTTATTAAAAGGTGTAACAGGTAGTGGTAAAACAGAAGTATATTTGCAAGTAATTAGTCAAGTATTAGAAAAAGGTAAGCAAGTATTAATTTTAGTTCCAGAAATAGGGTTAACCCCACAATTATTAAGTAGATTTAGTTCACGTTTTAATGTTGAAATTCTAGTTATAAACTCTAGTTTAAATGATACTGATCGCCAATATGCTTGGCAGTTAGCAAAAGATAATAAAGCTAAATTAATTATAGGAACTAGATCTGCTATTTTTACGCCCATGCCTGCTCTTGGCTTAATTGTTATTGATGAAGCATGATTTATCTTTAAAGCAAATGGAAGGAGTACGTTATTTAGCGCGTGACACAGCCATAATTAGAGCTTTAAATGCTAATATTCCGATAATTTTAGGATCAGCCACTCCAAGCCTTGAGAGTTTGTATAATTGCCAACAAAATAAATATACTTTATTGGAATTATCTAATAAAGCGTTATCAAGTTCCCCATTACATTATCAAATTTTAGATATTCGTAATCAAAAATTACAAAATGGATTTGCTATTGAGACGATTGCACAAATTGCAAAGCATCTTGAACTTGGTAATCAAGTATTGGTATTTATAAATAGGCGTGGGTTTGCCCCTGTTTTACTTTGTCATGATTGTGGGGCAATTGCTGATTGTATAAATTGTGATACTCATTTAAGTTATCATAGATCTATTAATAAATTAATTTGTCATCATTGTGGGTATGTTATTAATAAAAATAGCAATTGCATGTCTTGTGGTAGTAAAAATATTGTTGCAGTTGGAGTTGGTACGCAGCGAGCTTTTGAGTATTTAAGTACAGTTTTTCCAACAAATTCTATTGTTCGTATCGATAAAGATGAAACTAGTAAGAAAAATGTTTTAGAACAAAAACTCGAATTAATTAATTCTGGAGAGATACAAATAATAGTTGGCACGCAAATGTTAGCGAAAGGTCATCATTTTCCTAAATTGAGCTTAGTGGTAGTTTTAGATGTTGATAATGGTTTTTATACCCAGGACTTTAGATCGCTTGAGCGACTTGGTCAGCTTTTGATTCAAGTATCTGGTAGAGCTGGGCGCGAGAAAGAAGCGGGCCAAGTAATAATTCAAACCGCTTTGCCAAATGATCCTTTATTAAATATTTTGATCCAAGAAGGTTATGATTCGTTTGTTAACTTATTGTTAGAGGCTAGATACAAATCATGTTTGCCGCCATATTCATATTTAGCAATATTTCGTGCTGAAAGTAATGAACAACCTAAACTTTTAAAGTTTCTTCACATGTTAAAAGATGAGTTGGTAGCGGATAATGTTAAAGTATTGGGACCAGCGCCAGCGCCAATGTTTAAAAAAAATAAACATTACCGCATGCAATTAATGTTAAAGTCTAGTTCAAGAAAAGATTTACATATTGCTCTTAAATTTATTAAGGAATGGCTAATCCTTAATAAAATACCATATGGAATTAGTTTTAGTATAGACGTTGATCCTTTGGAGGTCGCTTAGAACCTGAATTTTGGTTTGCTTTAGTACAATATTTTTGTTATTAATAAAAATTGATTGGAAATTTGTAGATAATTCTTGTAACTACTGCTAAAGTTAATTTATCCATATCAGGTTTTGCCACTTCCTGATTGGCAAGGTTTACTAAGGCTTGGGAAAATCCAAGCCTTTTTTATTAAAATTTATTTAATTTGGCCCTATTTATTTTGTGCAAAAATTCAAATATTGCATTTCTAATTATCTTGGTTATATTCATTTAAAACTTTAAAACTTTAAAACTTTAAAACTTTAAAACTTTAAAACTTTAAAACTTTAAAACTTTAAAACTTTAAAACTTTAAAACTTTAAAACTTTAAATAAGTAAATAAGTAAATAAGTAAATAAGTAAATAAGTAAATAAGTAAATAAGTAAATAAGTAAATAAGTAAATAAGTAAATAAGTATTTGTGAAAATAAGGGTTTATGTTATTCTGGTTTTACGAATATACGATTATAAAGAATAATTACAATGATAATAGGTATGCTTAATCAAAAAGGTGGTGTTGGCAAAACAACATTATCTGTTTCTTTGGCGCATGCGCTTGCGAAAAGAAATTCATTAGATGAGATTTTATTAGTAGACGCTGATCCACAACAAAGTGCTTTAAGTTGGTCTGAGGTAAGGGAAAGTAAACTACCTTTTGCGGTTGTTGGTATGGCTAAAAAATCTTTGCATCGAGATTTACCAGCTATTGCTAGGAATTATAAATATATACTAATTGATGGGCCGCCACGAGTTACTGAGCTTGCACGTTCATGTATTATGGCTTCTGATTTAGTGATTATTCCTTGTACGCCTAGTCCTTATGATATTTGGGCATCTGAAGAAACTGTGCAGTTAGTTAAAGAGGCAACCGTATATAAGGAAAATCTTAAATACTGTTTTACGATAAATCGTAAAATTGTAAATACGGCCATTGCTCGCGATGTAGCACAGGTATTAAATGACATGGAAATGCAAGTTTTAGATTCACATATTTGTCAAAGAGTTATTTTTGCAGAGGCAGCCGCATCTGGTAAAACAATTTTTGATATTGATGTTGAATGTAAAGCAGCAGAAGAAATAGAAAATTTAACTAATGAAATTTTAAGGTTTGTTGAAAATGTCTAAAAAAATTACAATAAAACCTCTAAAGCCTAAAGCTAAATTAGCAGAAGATTGGGTGACTAATAGAGAAGGAACGAAGCGTTTAACTATAGATGTTCCGTTATCTTTACATGCCAGATTAAAAATAGCCTCGGTTAAACAAGAGTTAACAATGGGTGAAATGGTAAGAGATTGTCTTGATGAATATTTAATAGATAAAGAAAAATAGTATTGGTGGGGGGTATGGTTAATTGTTATAGCCCTAATTTTTTAGCTCTATGACAACAACTGCAATTGGATGATTAGTTGTATTTTCATCCGTATGTAATTCATCTGTTGGATCTTTATGTAGATAATAGCTTTTGCCTTTTTTAAGTTTGAGATAATGTATTTTTCCTTGATTATTCGTAACTTTTAATATGCCATTTGTTAATGCGACTACGATGCGGTCATAATCATGTCGGTGCATTTTGAGTTTGGCTTTATATGTTGGATATATTATTGTTTTCCAAACATTAACTTTTTCATTGGATAGCTCTGGTATGCGTTTTGTGGTATTAATTTCTGCATATGTAAAATTAAAATAAAGAAGAAATATTATAAAAATGGTAGATTTAAAAATGTTTTTTAGCATATTTTATTTCCCGTTTTTATATTCGCGAATTATTTTGATAGTGTGGTGGAGTACGTACATAATTATAATAGCGTAGTAAGTTTACAACTCTATATACTCCAGGGCATTCTTTGGCAAATATTAGTACTTTTTCTGCTTGTTCTTTATGTACGTCTCCTAGTATATAGACTATTTGTCTTGAGGTTACGACTTTAAATTCATGTGGATCTATATTTGAATCTGCTAGAATTTTGCTACGTATATTTCCGGTTATCCAGCTATCATATAGTGAGTCACCTTTATTGCGAGAAATTGCTACTTGATTAAATATCTTTCTATAGCCAGGTATAGATTTTATTCTTTCTAAAGCTTCACGGCGCATTGTTTTAGAAGGTAGTGATCCTATCATTAATACATCACGGTTAAATACGGCTACTTCTAGTGCGCAATCAGGACATTTTAAAAGTTTATCTTTATATAAATTTTTATTAATTTTACCTGCCAATTGGTAGTCGTTAAGTTTTATATAAATGTTATGTCTATCATAGATTAAACTAGCGCCTGTTAATACGCTCCCCCAACATCCTATTAATAAAAAGCAGAGTAAATTTATTAAAATAAATTTAGCGAATATATTGGAATATTTTAACAACTTTCTGTACTCCTTTTACTTGTCTTGCAACTGATGTGGCTAAATTAGCTTGTTCAGGAGTAACAATCCCTAGTAAATATACAACGCCATTTTCGGTAATTACTCTTATAGAGCCAGACTCAAGATCTTTTTTGGTAAGCATTTTGCTTTTTACTTCACTGGTAATCCAAGTATCTTTACTTTGTTGTGTTAGAGAGATTTTAGGGCCTATGGTAATTTGGTTATAGACTCGGCGTACATTTGGAGTTTTTTGAGCTATTTTTTCAGCGGCAGTTTTAACTGAAGAGGCAGGTACTTGGCCTAATAGTAATACTATTTTATTAAAACTACTAATAACTATGCGTGAATCATCAAATGTAGGATCTTTTGCGATTTCGGTATTAATGACATAAAAAATTCTACTATCTTTTTCTATCATTGGTAGAGAGCGTTTATCATAAACTATTAGGCCACCTGCTGCTCCGACTACTACTAACGCAGCGCAGCTTATTAGCATACTTGTAAATAGGACTAATAAAATATTTTTAGCTTTCATTTTTACCTCAATGTCAAAATGCAATATTAAACTTCATGACCGAACAAAGACTTATCTATTAGATTACAAAAACAATGTAATATAAATAAATGTAATTCGCGTATTTTAGCAGAGTTTTCTGTATTTATTCTAATTTCTATATCTTCTGGTCCAAGATGATTAGCTATTAAGCCACCATCTTTGCCATTTAAGCTTATAATATCCATATCATTATCATGAGCAGCATTAATAGCTTCTAAAAGTGAGTTTGAATTACCAGTTGTTGATAAAACTATTAAGACATCATTTTCATTGCTGAGGGCTTGAATTGGTCTGGCAAAAACTTGATCATGATCACCTTCATTTACCATGGCGGTTATAAAGCCGCAGTCTGTTGTTAAGTTTATAATTGGTAGCGGAGGGCGCTCAACGTCATAAAAATTGAGTAAGGCGTTAGAAAAGTGGATGCTGTTTGCAGAAGATCCGCCATTTCCACAAATAAAAATTTTACCATCATTTAGTAAACAGTCTACTAGGCGTTGTGCTGCTTTTGCTATATTAGTAGCTAGATTATCTACTATAGATATTTTAAATTCTATATCAAGCCCGAATAGATTTCTTACTTTTTCTTCTAAGTTTGTCATGAAACTTCCTATATAAAAGCATTTTTAAGCCAATTAATTTCTGGCGGATTTCCTTGAATACTTATTACATCAAAGCGTACAGGATATTTATCATAATAATTATTTTGTAATAAATATAAAGATGCAGTTTTTTTTATTTTATTTTGCTTACTTAATGTTACACTCGATAATGCTCCGCCAAAAGCATTAGAGGCACGCATTTTAACTTCAATGAAAACTAAATATAAACCGTCAAGCATGATTAAATCAACTTCTCCTAAGTTACATCGAAAGTTATTTGTTTTTAAAGATAACCCTTGTTTTTTAAGAAAATTAAGGGCAATTTTTTCTGCTTCGTAGCCTTTAGATAATGACATTTTTAAATCAAATATTTATGTCAGAACTTACAAAAAACTCTTAGCACAGTTTTTGATTTATTAATATATATAAGTTTTTTCTAAGTTCTACTTGTGTAAAATAACACAGCATCTCTCACCAACAACTCCAGGTACTTGATAAGTATGTACTTGGTATGGACTTGTGATAACAGAAAGTTCTTCATCCGGACTACGCCCTTTCATGGCAAGCAAAATTCCATTTGTAGTAAGTAAATGCTGACTCCATTCTTGCATGTTTTTTATACTGCTAAATGCTCGAGATATTACTGTATCAAAATTTATATCTGGGTGATAGTCTAGAACTCGAGATTGGATAATATTTATATTACTTATTGCCAAAACACGTTTTACTTCTTGTAAGAATCTAATTTTTTTACCATTGCTATCTAGTAACGTTACTGTAAGATTTGGATTTGCCATGGCAATTATTATTCCTGGTAAACCTGCACCTGTTCCTACATCTATTATTCTTTTTCCTTGGATAAAAGGCAGTATTGCAAGGCTATCTAAGATATGTAGTTTTAGCATCTCTTCTTTATCATTAATAGCTGTTAAATTGTAAGCTTTATTCCATTTTTGTAGGAGTTCTAAGTAAGTTTCTATATTTTGTTCAAGGCTATTTATGTAACTTGTATGACCTAATAGTTTCGTTATGCTTTGGGTAAGAAAGCTCATGCAATTGCCTTCAGTTTTTTGATTTTGATTAATAATAATGAAATTGCAGCTGGAGTTATGCCTGAAATCCTACTTGCTTGGGCGATAGTTTGGGGGCGCACCTTTTCAAGTTTTTGAATAATTTCTGCAGATAAACCTGAGATATTATAATCAAAGCTTGAAGGAATATTAATATTTTCATTTTTCCTAACTTTTTCTATATCTTGCATTTGTCTATCTATATAGCCTGCATATTTGGTTTGTACTTCTGCTTGAAATGCTACTTCTTGGCTAACTTCGGGCAATTTTAAATCTTTAATTGTTTGTAGGTCTTGATATTGAATTGCGGGGCGTTTTAATAGTTCGTATGCTTGGCAATCGTATTGCAATGGCCGGTCTAATTTATTTTCTAAATCTGTATTATATAATGGTTTTACTTGTGTTTCTTTTAGTTGTTTTACTAACTGTTCAACCTTTTGTTTTTTATCAGTAAATTTTGCGTAACGTTCCGCGCTTACAACCCCAAGTTCAAAACCTTTCGTGGTTAATCGCATATCCGCATTGTCCTCACGTAGGAATAAGCGATATTCTGCTCTTGAGGTAAACATCCTATATGGTTCACTAGTACCGCGAGTTATTAAGTCATCAATTAATACACCGATATATGCTTCATCACGACGCGGGCTCCAAAGCGGTTTGTTTTGTAAAAGTAACGCTGCGTTTAAACCTGCAATTATACCTTGTGCAGCTGCTTCTTCATAACCAGTTGTGCCATTTATTTGGCCAGCAAAAAATAAGTTTGCAATTGGTTTTGTTTGTAAAAATTTGGTTAACCCTCGTGGATCAAAATAATCATATTCTATCGCGTATCCTGGTCTTGTAATATGAGCATTTTCGAAACCAATTAAGGTTTTAACAAATTTTATTTGAACATCAAAAGGTAGGCCTGTTGAAATCCCGTTTGGATAAATTTCGTTACTAGTTAATCCTTCAGGCTCAACGAATATTTGGTGTGATTGTTTATCTGCAAAACGCACTACTTTATCTTCGATTGATGGACAATAACGAGGACCAACTCCTTCAATAGTGCCCGCATACATAGGTGATGTATGAATATTTTCTCGAATTATCGTATGAGTTTCCTCGGTTGTATGAGTAATATGGCATGGAACTTGGATTGGGTGAGAGCTTGGATCTTGCATATAGGAAAAGCATGGTAAAGGACTTACCCCTGGTTGAATTTCCATTTTTGTAAAATCTAGCGAATTACCATCAATTCTTGGTGGAGTACCGGTTTTAAGTCTACCAACTGGCAAATCCAAATTTCGAAGTTTTAAAGCTAAAGCGGTCGCAGGTGGATCGCCAGCGCGGCCTCCTGAAGTTTGACTAAGACCAATATGAATTTTACCAGCTAAAAAGGTACCTACAGTTAAAATTACTGTCCGAGCTTGTAGCTTTAATCCTAATTGGGTAACAACCCCTGTTATTTTATCGCCAGTTATAATTAGATCGTCAACTGCTTGTTGGAATAATGTTAAATTCTTTTGTGATTGTAAGATTTGGCGAATAGCTTTTCGATATAATACCCTGTCAGTTTGTGCTCTGGTTGCTCTAACAGCTGGACCTTTGGAAGAGTTAAGTATTCTAAATTGAATACCAGCTTTATCGGCAGCTTTGGCCATAGCTCCATCTAAAGCGTCTATTTCTTTAACCAAATGTCCCTTACCTATGCCACCAATAGCAGGATTACAAGACATTTGCCCAAGCAAATCTAAATTATGGGTTAGCAATAGAGTATTTGCACCCATACGTGCAGCGGCAAGAGCGGCTTCAGTACCGGCATGCCCACCCCCAACAACAATTACATCATAACAATTGTCAATATTCATAAAAAAACCAATAATTTGGTAGTAATTTATAGTTAAAAAATTTTAACAATTGTACACTATTTTCTTAAAATCACCAATGCTTTTATCCTAATGACTTTACCATCTACAATATTGCATTTTAAGGATGGTTTATTTTTTTTTGAATTTTTAGCATAATGATGTTTTTTAAATATTAGTTTAATAAATTGGGTAGATAATAATGGGTTTAAATAAAGTTAGTTTTGGAGAAAAAGCTCCTTTTGAAGTAAATGTAATTATTGAAATTCCAATGAATGCTCCTCCAGTTAAGTATGAAGTTGATAAGGAAAGTGGTGTTTTATTTGTAGATAGATTTTTATCTACATCAATGCTTTATCCAACAAATTACGGATATATTCCAGATACTTTATCTGATGATGGAGACCCTGTAGATGTTTTAGTAATTACTCCTCATCCTGTAACTTGCGGTTCTGTAATTCGTTCTCGAGTGTTGGGTATGTTAAATATGACTGATGAATCTGGTGAAGACGCTAAATTAATAGCAGTGCCAGTTAATAAGTTATCAGGTTTGTATGAGGACATACAAACTTACACAGATCTACCAAAGCCATTACTTCAAACAATAGAGCACTTTTTTACTCATTATAAAGATTTAGAATCTGGTAAGTGGGTCAAAATAAATGGATGGGATGGAGTTGATGGCGCACATAAAGAAATTATGGATAGTATAGAGCGTTATAAAGGGTAGATAACGACTTATTATAAAATTTGTGGTACTATACCACAAATTTTATAAGTAAATGTATAGTGGATAAACAAAATGTATCAGTTGATTTTGGTTTTTCATGTGTTGGTAGCTATTAGCATCGTTGGTCTTGTATTGTTACAGCATGGTAAAGGTGCTGATATAGGTGCAGGTTTTGGTTCAGGCGCTTCAAACACTGTTTTTGGTAGTCAAGGTAGTGGTGGCTTTTTATTTAAGTTAACCGGTGGATTGGTTATAACTTTTTTTATAACTAGTTTATTATTGTCTTCATTAGTTGCTGGGCAATATAAGAAAAGTAAAAATATAATGCAAAATAATCCGGTATCTCAAAAATCAGAGCTACCTATTCCTAAAAAGTAATTGTCTTACATTAGCCGAAGTGGTGGAATTGGTAGACACGCCGTCTTGAGGGGGCGGTGGCCTTAGGCTGTGCCGGTTCAAATCCGGCCTTCGGTACCATTATTTAATCTCTAAAGTTTTTAATTGAAAATAATGCTAAGTCTATAATTTTTTTTGATTGTTTATGATCGGCATTAATTTGGCTTACATTATTAGTTAATTCTAGTAAGAACTTAGGTAATATATCTTTTTGAGTGTTTTCGTTGGTATATAAGTTGTTAGCATGAGTAAAAATGTAATGTAACAAATCTTTGCTAATGGTTATTTTGTGTTCATCATCAACTTTGGATGAATGGCTGTCACCAAATAATAGCCAGCCGGGTGAGACTTTAAGTTCGCTTGCTATTTCAGCAAGTTTATTTGGTTCTGGTATAGCTTCGCCACGTAAGTAACGTCTACATATTTGTGGTGAGTAGCCAGTCATTTTTGCAAATTTATTTATATCAACGCCATATGGTGAACGATTAGAGCTGTATTCAGCCTTAATTAAGCTTGTTTTTAATCTATCTGCGAATTGAAGTATTAATTTACCTTTTTCCATTATTTCTTTGAAAATGAAACTATAATTGTAAGAATTTTAACAAATGAGCGGAAATGTTACAAGAAATAGTGGAACGAAAGTCCATTAACCCAGGCAAATGGTTTGTTTTTGTGGAATTTGTTTTATTAAATTTTATATATTGATTGATTAAGCTGCGAATAGAAATAGTTGGTTGTATATGGAAATTAATGGTTGATCTTGGTTGTTATTATTAATACAATATATTTGAAAGTAGAAACTGCTTATATTACTTTAATTTAAAACAAATAAGCTTGCAACGAAGTATAGGACTTAGTGGGTGATGCTATAGTAGGCCATAAGTTGCTATTAATTATAAATCCAAGTAATGCGAGTAGTTTATGTTTTACAACTTATAAGTCATATATGTTGTTTTACTTTCAAGTCCAGCCAATGTAATAGCTGAGTAATTAATTCAGCTAACGCAGAATGAGGGAACAGTGGTTAAAGCATAGCTCTGTCAAGCCTCGCATTGTAAACTTGGCCAGGATTTATTAAAATCCTGGCCATATTTTACTAATATGGTTTTGGTCTAGGATTAAAGATAGTTTCATTTGTATCTTTTTTACCGCGTGCTTCCATTTCAGCTTGTGTGTCTATTGGGCCTGTGTTATTTGGATTGCTAGAACTTTCTTTATTTATTCCATAAAAGTTCTTTTCATCTTGAGTATCAACTGGACCAATGTTTTTACTACGGCGTAACCACTCTCCTTTTGTATCTTGAGGGCCTGGGTTTTGATTATGATATTGAATTTCGTCTCTAGAGCTTATGTCTCCAGAGTTACGAACTAGGCGATACCATTCAAATATTGTATCAACTTGGCCTTCGTTTCTAGTGTGATATAGTAATTCCATTATGGCGTCAATTGGGCCAGGAGAATCACTTAAGTACTTTATTTCATCTGGTGCATCAACTGGACCCGCGTTGCGAGAATGGTAATTTATTTTAGCAACAGTATCTATTGGACCATTGCAGTATGAAAAAATATGATGTAGCGCGTTTTTATCAAATTTAGCTTTAACTGTTTTTTTCGGGGTTTCGAAAAAAACGTGAGAATCATCATATTTTATATTAATTTTAGCTTTAGGATTTTTTGAATCTTTTAGAGATGTAAATAAGTCAATAAGACTATCTAATTGGTCATCTTCCCATACATGATAAACTAATTCCATTGCGTATGATTCACTAGATTTTGAGTTTTTAATTAGATTTTTTAAATTGCTAAATAAATTTTGAAAGATATTATTTTCTTCGGATCGTTGTTCTTTATTATGTAATATGCTTGGGTGTTGGTATGCTGTGTCTTTGGTAGGCGATAACTCATGTTTTATTTTACGATAAGATTTGTCTATCCCATTGCGAACATTATTTTTAGATTCAAAAGAAGTCATATGGCCTCCCCAATAATAGTTTGATTAATTAACTGTATGTTAATTATCATATTATGTCCAATGACTTCTTTCGTTGCGCATCAATTTTGGGGTTTATTAAAAATCCCTATTTCTGATACGTTATTATCACAAATTGCCAACAATATAATCGGCAAAACTAAAAGAGCTTGTGAATGCAGGTGAAACAGCATTTAAAACATGAGTTTCATTTGTAGTTTTTCTGACTATGAAATCCATTGCTAGTTCTTTTTTACTTTTATCAAATAATTGAGCCCTTATGCCAACTTTTTTACTCTTGACCAAATCATCAGCGGTTATGCTTGGCAGCATTGATCTCGCCGCTGTTACAAAACGTGATTTTAAAAACCTAGGAATTTCTTGGTGTGCGTAATTACGAAAACCTTGTTTATTAGTCAAATATTGCAAGCTTAATTGGGAGAACACTTCCAAGGTTTCGCGTAATCTAATTCCAGTAACACCGCTATAATGTTCACGCCCTAATACTGGAACGGCACTTGGACCTATATAAATTTTACCATCAATGCTTTTAGTAAAGTGCACGCCAAGGAATGGTACATTCATATCAGGAACAGGATAAATTAAATGATTAATATTAATTTTTGAAGATTTTTTTAACTCGTAATACATCCCTTTAAAAGGAATCATCATATAATCTTCATTAATACCACAGGATTTACTGACTTTATCAGCATATAAACCAGCAGTATTAAATAAATGACCGTAACTAATTTCAGTGTTATTTACAATAATTTTCTTCTGTTTTGGTAAAAATTCAGTACAATTACTATTAAAACTAAACTCAACGTTCTTTGTTAATAGCCAATTATAGATATGTTTTAATATTTCTTTGGGAGCAACAACAGCAGTTTGTGGTGAAAAAAGAGCAAGTTTAGCACTTAAGTTTGCTTTAGGCTCCATTTCTTGCAACTCATTAGTATCTAGCATCTTTACATTGGCGCCATTAGCTTGGGCACGCTCATATAAATCTTTTGCAACTTCTTCTTCAAATTGATTGGTTGGTAAAATAATCTTACCTATTCGCCAAATTGGTAATTGATACTCATCACAATATTTTGCAAGTGCATGTAATCCATCTAGGCAAAATTTAGCTTTTAAGCTATCTGATTTATAATATATGCCTGCATGTAAAATACCGCTATTGCGCCCACTAGCGTGCAAACCAATTTCATTTTCCTTCTCTAGGATTAAAATTTTTGTATTTGGATAATTAAGTCGTAGTTGTCTTGCGATAGTTAAACCTAATATTCCCGCACCAATAATTACAAAGTCTGCACGCATCATCTAAAATTCCTTAATCTTGTGTATTTTGAGAAACTACTTCTTTTATTAAATACTGTGGTCGTCCTTTAGTTTCACGAAATATTGCGCCTACATATAAACCAACAAAGCCTAACATCATCATTTGTATACCACCAGATAATAATATAGCTGACATAATTGCTGGCCAGCCTGGCTCATACCAACCCATAATTTTTTGGATAATAATTACCACTATATAAGACAATGAAACACAAGATAGAACTAAACCTAATAGAAGTATTGCCTTAAGTGGTGCATCAGAGAAAGAAATAAGAGCCCTATCTAACCAGTAGTATAAAACTTTTCTACTAAAAACTGGCATTTTTGAATTTTCGCGGCCATCAAATCTGGCTTCTCTATCATAAAATACTTGTACTTGTTTATAACCCACCCAACTCACCAAACCACGCATGTAAGGCTTATCTTCTTTGAGCTCGAGGAGCCTATCTACAACTTCTCTGGATAACAGTTTAAAGTCCCCAGAATCAGCAGGCAGATGAATTTCAGAAATCAAATTAATAATGCGATATCCAAGCTTAGTAAACCACATTTTAAAAGCATTTTCCCCAGCACGTCTTCGTCTTGTTGTATATACCACACCAACTTGTTGGTCTTCTTGCCATTTTTCTATTAGCTCAGGTATTAATTCCGGAGGATCTTGTAGATCAGCGTCCATATAAATTACTGCATCACCTTTAGCTTGACTAATTCCAGCCATTACACACTCGGATACGCCAAAGTTTCTCGTCATATTTACTAAAACAACATCTCCATTAGCTATTTCTGCGCGCAATAATTGCTCGGAATTATCGGTGGAATTATCATTTACAAAAATTAATTCATACGAACCAATTTTTTGTTTGGCGATTAATTCGGAAAACATTTTGCGCATTCTTGCTAGTAGTTCAGGAATTACATTCTCTTCATTATAAAAAGATAATACTACTGAAATTTTAACATCAGGATTTACCCTCACTTTTTACTCCATAAAATAAATAAACAATAATTAACAGTGTTACTAATAATAAAATCCAAGGAGCTTTGCCAGAAAGTAATTGTGGCATTAGGTCACCACACAAAACTAAAATTATCTGTAAAGGCAACATAAATATTAACAAAAAAAATGCATATACTAAAAAGCTTATATTAGTAAGTCCAAATAAATAGCCTAGAGTTGATCCTGGAGCTGCGGGATTTAGTTGTACGGTTGCAACAAATTTCCAGCCATTTTTTCTGGTTTGTTCTAAAAACCAATCAGTTTTTTTAAATTTTTTAACTAAAAACGCATAAACTTTTTGTCGAAAAAATAATCTTGATAACCAAAAGGTAGTACAAGACGCAAGAAAAGCGGAAACAATAGAAATACCAAGTCCAAGCCATTTTCCCCATAAAATTCCGGCTATTACGGCCATTGGTGAACATGGAATAATACATACGGCAAAAACTATATGGAAAAAGGCAAATAAAATCGGGGCTAAAACCGCATGCTCAGTTAAATATGTTTGCATCCATTGAAAAATATCAGCTAAATTCATCACGCTTTGCGCCACATTTTAAATCTGCCATTTAATAGTGCTATAAACCAATGCCAGGTTGCTTGTTTTAAGAATTTAATAACTCCCCCATTCCAGCGTTTTGCAGCATTTAGTGAGACTTTAAATAATCTATATGCGAATTTATATGGGTTAAGATTTTTATTAAGTTCCTCATTAACTACCGAATAGGCATAATTTATCAAAGCTTGTTTTGGCACATAATTTAAATGACGTTTTAACATATCATTGATTTCCGTATGGACGGTAATTTTGGCGCTAAGTGTTTTATTTTCTGGATATAGCCTCGAGCCTGCCAAAACCTCTTGTAGATATGCAAATTTAATACCAAGCAAAGCCATGCGCACCCAAAATTCATAATCCATACAATAATTTAAGGACTCATCTAAAAAACCAGTTTTAATTAAAACTCTACGCCGAAAGAATAATGCTGGCTGACAAATAAAACAATTTTCAGTTAGCTTTTTAACTGAGAATGGGGTGGTTGGATAAGAGTCGATAACTTTATCGGCAATATCAATATGTTTTGCCATACCATACACTACATCTATATCAGGATTTTCATCAAAAAAACTTACAACTTTAGCTATTGCTCCTGGATAATAAATATCATCCGAATTAAGCCAACCAATTATCGCACCGGTAGTATTTTTTAAACCTTTATTAACAGCATGAGTTTGGCCATGGTCTGGTTCAGAGGTCCAGGTTATTTCTGAGTTATATTCATGTAAAATATCTAAGGTATTATCTGTGCTGCCACCGTCAAAAACCACATGTTCAATAAGTATATTATCAGCTAAGAGAGCTTTTTGTTGCTTTACACTTTGTAAAGTTTTAGCAATAAACTTGCCTTGATTAAATGATGGGGTAATGATACTAACTTTCACTTTATTTACTCTTGTAATAGATAATCAACACATGTATATAATGACTCAAATTTAAGCAGTCTTGGATAATTAGCAAGCTCTTTTTCATTAGTCATATCTGAATAAACTAAAAGTGGCCTAGCTCCGATACTAAGAGCCGCTTGCACATCAGTTATTTTATCGCCAATAAAAGTTATATCTTGCGGCATAACTGCAAATTTACGCGCTAAAGATAATAACATACCTGGTTCAGGTTTACGACAATTACAAGCTTCTTTTGGAGTATGTGGACAATATTCTATCGCATCAATTCGGCCTCCGGCATTGGTTATTCCAGTTAACATTTTGGTATGAATTTCGCTTAAAATTTGATGATCATAATAACCACGTGCTATACCAGATTGATTAGTTGCAATTCCAATTTTGTAACCGGCAGAGGCTAATTTAGCAATTGCTTTAGTACTTTTGGGTAAGAATATAAATTCTTCTGCTGACTTTATATAATGATGAGAATCCTTATTTATTATTCCATCTCTATCTAAAATAATAATTTGAGATTTATTCTTAGGCATATTACTTATAGATTTTCATAAACAATTTTTCATGTTTTACCATAAAAGGTTAATTTTGTATAATCCTCTAATCTTGCTCATCTTTAAAAAGCAGTCTAATCTTTATCAATAATAATAAAAAAAATGGTAATAGTAATGAATAAATATAAAAATATAGTCACAATTTGGTTATTGCTTTTCATATCAACAACTACTTTCGCAAATCAACAAAGTTGGAAACAATTTGTTGCTGAAATTCGCAAAGAAGCTTTGGCTCAAGGGATTTCTCCACAAACGTTTGATACAGCTTTTGCTGATATAAAGGAGCCGAGTCATAAAGTAAAAGGCTTGTCTCGTTCACAACCTGAGCATAGGTTAACTTATCAAAAATACTTAAGATCGCGAGTTGATAATTATCGAATTGCTATTGGAAGAAAACAATATAAACGATATCAAAAAATTGCTGATGAAATTGGGCAGCGCTATGCTGTTGATCCATGTTTTATTATGTCTTTTTGGGGAATGGAAACTAGTTATGGTAGTTATATGGGTAATTTCCCGGTAATTCGTTCTCTTGCAACCCTTGCTTATGATTCAAATAGAAAGAAATTTTTCCATAAAGAGTTACTTTTAGCGTTGCATATTTTGGATGAAGGCCACGTAAGTTTGCGTGATTTTAAAGGAGAATGGGCTGGAGCATCTGGTCAGCCACAATTTTTACCTTCAAGCTGGGTTAAATATGCCGTGGATTATGATGGTGATGGGCATAAAGACATATGGAAGTCTAAACCGGATGTTTTTGCCTCTATTGCAAATTACATGAAAATAAATGGTTGGCGTGAAGGAGAACCATGGGCTGTATATGTAAAATTACCACGCAATTTTGATATGAAGCTTGAAGGTAAATCTATTACGAAACCTGTTAGTGAATGGGAAAAGCTTGGGGTTAAATCTGTTGATGGAAAACCATTGCCTTATCCTGATTTGCAAGCAAGTATCGTAAAACCATATGGTGGTCCTGTTTTCTTAGCTTATCCTAACTATAAAATGATTTTGCGTTATAATAATTCTATATATTATGCTGGCGCAATAGGCTATCTTGCTGATAAAATCTGTCATAGAGAACAATAGCTGATGTTTTATAAATATGTATAAGGATTATTTTAAAGCAATCCAGCAATATATTGCACCTAAATATGGGTTGTCATTATATGCTGGATTTTGTGCAAATCTTAAAATTAAAAAGATTAAAAACCGTCTAATTCGCAACTTTATAAAAAAATATAAAGTAAATATGCAAGAAGCTGAACGCGAAACAATCGAAGAGTATACTTGTTTTAACGATTTTTTTACCCGTCACTTAAAGCCAGGTTGTCGTCCGATTGCAGATAGCACCATAATATCACCAGTAGATGGATTTATTAGTGAGTTTGGCGATATAACTAAAGGTAAATTAATTCAAGCTAAAGGAAAATATTATACTGCAAAAGATTTGTTAGCTTCTGATTCAAATCTTGCTGCTGAATTTGATAATGGCTCTTTTGCAACTTTATACTTATCTCCACGAGATTATCATCGTATTCATATGCCAATTACTGGCACGCTTCAAGAAATGTTCTATGTTCCAGGTAAATTATTTTCGGTTCAGCCAGCAACTGTCAAAATGATACCGAGATTATTTGCACGTAATGAAAGAGTAGTCGCTATATTTAAAACAGATATCGGTACAATGGCCATGGTATTAGTTGGTGCCGTAATAGTTGGTAGTATAGGTACAGTTTGGCATGGAGATTTAAAACGTTCTAGAAAGCTTAAAAGGTTCACTTATACACGTAAAGATACCCCTGAGACAATTTTGCAAAAAGCTGCGGAAATGGGCTATTTTAAATTAGGTTCGACAGTTATTTTACTATTTAGTGATAAAAATAAAATTAAATGGTGTGAAAACCTTAAACCGCAACAAAGTATTAAGTTTGGTGAGCCTTTATCTAAATAAAATTTCTTAGAGGTTGTTATACAAATTTTCAACGGCCACTAAGTATTTGGGATTTAGTTCACAAAAAGTTATTTTCTGCCATCCATGTGTCAGATGCAAATTTACTCATATAATTGCGAATTGAATCTGGTAAAATTACTAAACATTTTTGCTCGGAGGTAAGTTCTTGTGCTGCCTCACAGGCAGCATAAACAGCCGCGCCAGATGAACCGCCGACCAATAATCCTTCTTCAGCAATTAGTCTTCTTGCCATTAAAAAAGATTCTTTATCTTTAGTTTTAATGTACTTGTCAATTAAATTATTATCTAAAACATCAGGGAAAAAATCATAGCCAATACCCTCAACAAAATAAGGCTTAACTTCGTTCCCTCCCCCTAAAATAGAGCCGACTGGATCAGCGCCCACAATTTTAATTTTAGGATTATGTTCTTTTAAACGTTTGGCAATACCGGTAATAGTACCTCCAGTGCCAACGCCTGCAACTATCATGTGTAAATCCGTACCAAAATCTTTTATAATTTCTTCAGCAGTATGATAATAGTGAGCATTAGGATTATCTGGATTTGCATATTGATCAAGAATGTGTGAGTTTGGAATATCTCTTTGTAATTTCTTAGCAAGCGAAATATGACTATCTGGAGAGTCGTAAGCAGCCTCGCTCGGAGTGCGATAGATTTTTGCCCCCAAACGTTCAAGTATTACTTGTTTTTCCTGGCTCATTTTATCAGGCATGGTAATAATAATCTTAAATCCTAATACGGCGCCTGCTAAGGCAATACCGATACCTGTATTGCCGGAAGTTGGTTCAATTAAAGTATCTCCGGACTTAATTTTCCCTGATTCAAGTGCATTAACTACCATAGAATAGCCAATTCTATCTTTTACCGAACCTCCTGGATTTAGGAATTCACATTTAGCATATAACTGACACTCAAGATTAGCGCCAACTTTATTTAAACGTACGACAGGGGTATTTCCTATACATTGTAAAATATTTTGGTGAATCATGTTATATTCCTTTATTTACTATACCCTTTATACTAAATATTTTTATATGTTTTTGCTAGTAAAGATGTTACTATTCGCGCCTTTATTAATACTAACTCAAGATATTAATCATGGCACCAAAAGATAAACAAAACGAAAATAAACATTTTGATGATAAACTAGCAGAGTTGAAAGGAAACGCACATCTCACAATTTTTAGCAGAAATAATCGTCATACATCTAAGGGGTCAGATGAGATTCGGATGCAAAGAGTAGAAAAAATTATTCCGCGACGTAATATGCAAGGTGTATATGAACGTCATAGCATTTTTACTTGCATTCCACATGAAAAAAATGTAACAACTATAGAAAATAAAGAAAACATTAGTCATAAGTTAGGATAAATTATTACATGAGCAAACCACTTAAAACTATTTTAATTGATTTGACTCCAATGCTTCCAGGAGGAGAAAATGGCGGGGCAAAGCTTTTTGTCCTTGAGCTTATTAAACATTTAGCTGCTGATAATCTTGATACTAATTTTATCCTTTTAACGCAAGCTAAAGCACATGATGAATTGGCAATTATGGATAGGCCAAATGTATCAAGAATAATGATTGAAGGATCAAATGGGCGTAAGTCGTTCCTTGCAAAAGTGGTTGGATATCTATTTAACAAGCTACCATTTATCCCACGAAGATTAAGTTTGCTTGGTTACAGGCTATATACAAAGCTTAGGCGTAGAGCTCTTAAAAGTATAATTGCAGAAATTAAACCAGATTTAGTATTTTGTCCATTTACTGCCCCTACTTATACTATTTCTGGGATACCTAGTGTCTGTGTTATTTATGATTTACAGTATAAAACTCATCCTACATTTTTTGAAAAAGCTGATATGCTAAACCGTGATCACGCTTTTACTGAAGCTTGCAGACGTGCTACAAAATTAACAGCTATTTCTGAGTATTCAAGAAAATCTGCTATAAAGCACGGTAGAATTCCTGAGAGTAAAATCAAGACAATTCATCTACGTATGGCGAAGCGTACTCAAAATATTGAACCACCAATAGGTACTTTATTAAATTCTTTAGGGATAGAAGAAAAACAATATTTATTGTATCCAGCTAATTTTTGGTTACATAAAAATCATGAGATGCTATTAATGGCTTTAAATATTGCTTATCACAAAAATATATTGCCAAAAAAAATAAAGTTAGTTTGTACTGGCGCACCGGGACAACGAGAGCAATGGTTAATTGATGTAACTGAAAAAATGGGTTTAAAATCGCAAGTTATTTTCACTGGATACTTAAGTGATGCTGATTTGAATGTTTTATTAAACAATTGCGCCGGAGTTATTTTTCCATCACTATATGAAGGTTTTGGTTTACCGATATTAGAGGCAATGGCTGTACAAGTGCCAGTTGCTTGCAGCAATATTACTTCTTTGCCTGAAATAGCTGGTAATGGTGCCATATATTTTGACCCACGCAAACCCGATGAAATTGTAGATGCTATGACAAAGTTAGTAAATGATACCGGTTATTGTAAAGAGCTTATTGAAATTGCTAATCAGCGCGTGCAAACTTTTTGCGATTCAAGTAGAATGGCAAAAGAATATTGGGAACTTTTTCAAGAAGCCTGCGTGCAAAGTTAGGATAAAACAATATGCAATTAATACCGACAATTCTATGTGGCGGCGCTGGTTCACGTTTATGGCCAGTTTCGCGAGAACTTCATCCTAAGCCATTTATTCGTCTTGAAGATGGCTTGAGTCTGTTACAAAAAGCTTTTTTAAGAGGAGCTAACTTACCAGAAGTAACAGAAATCATGACGGTTACTAACAATGAATTTTTCTTTAAAATAGCAGAAGAGTTTAATAAAGTTAACCTAAATAAACTAAAAACATCCTTTATTCTTGAACCTTTTGGTAAAAATACCGCAGCAGCGATAACAACGGCAGCATTACAAATTCAAAAAAGTTATGGTGATGATGCACAATTATTAATTCTTGCAGCAGATCATTTGATTTCTAATCAAGAAGCTTTCCAAAAAGCAGTGCTAAAAGCATCAGAACTTGCAAAACAAGGTAAATTAGTAACTTTTGGGATTCAACCATATGAGCCAAATACCGGTTATGGTTACATTGAGGTAGAAGAAAACAAGGTTATTCAGTTTATTGAAAAGCCTAATCTTAATCAGGCACAAAAATATATAGAAAGTAAGCGTTTTTTATGGAACTCAGGTATGTTTTTATTTCGCGCAGGTGATATCTTAAACGAAATTAATCTACATAGCCCCAATATTTTAACTACTATTAAAAATAGTTTAAAAGTATCTGCAACAATTACGGAAGGCCTATCTAGTAAACTTATGCTTGAGCCAGATAGTTTTGCGAAGACTCCTGAAGATTCTATAGATTATGCCGTTATGGAAAAATCAACAAACGTAGCAGTTGTACCATGTGACATAGGTTGGTCTGATGTAGGATCATGGCAAGTACTTGGAGATTTAATAAGTCCTGATGCACAAGGTAATCGAATAGATGCTGAAACTTGTTTACATGATGTTACTAATTGCTATATACAAAGTAAAGACCGCTTAATTGGTGCTGTTGGTATAGATAATTTGTTAATTATTGATACACCTGATGCGTTACTGGTTGCTAATAAAAATCGTTCTCAAGATGTTAAACATATATACTCAAAACTTAAGCATTCAGATCATGAAGCTCATAGGTTACATCGCACTGTTTACAGACCATGGGGTAGCTATACAATTCTTGAAGAAAGTAAAAATTTTAAAATAAAAAGAATAATCGTCCAGCCTGGAGGTAGTCTTAGTTTACAAATGCATCATCATCGCAGTGAACATTGGATAGTTGTAAGTGGGATGGCTAAAGTAACCAATGACACTGAGACTTTCTTTGTACATATAAACGAATCAACTTATATTCCCGCCGGTCATAAACATCGCCTTGAAAATCCTGGGATCTTAGATTTAGTAATGATAGAAGTACAAAGTGGTGAATATCTAGGTGAAGATGATATTGTGCGCTTCGAAGATCTATACGGTAGGACAGAAGAGAGTGTCGCACAAGAATAATGCGTTAAATCGCGAGCAGCTTAACGCCGTCAAATATATTGGTGGGCCATTATTAGTACTTGCGGGTGCTGGTAGTGGTAAAACTAAAGTAATTACACAAAAAATAACTTATTTGCTAAAAGAATGCGAGTATAAACCACAAAATATTTGCGCAGTTACTTTTACGAATAAAGCGGCAACAGAAATGCAAGCCCGCATTCAAAAAGAATTACCTGCAAATTTAACTCGTGGCTTAAAAATCTCTACTTTTCATACTTTAGGTTTAAATATAATTAAACAAAACCTTGATAAACTTGGTCTGCGTTCTGGATTTTCAATTTTTGATAACGAAGATAGCTTGCAAATTATTCGCTCTTTTTTAAAACCAGCCATTTCACAAGATAGAGACATTGTTAAACAAATTTTACGTAGTATTTCTCTATGGAAAAACAATTTATTAACCCCAAATGATTTAACAGAAAATACGCAAATACATACTATAAGTGGTATTGATGTTAAAACAATTTATGCTAATTACCAAGAAACTTTACAGTCCTATAATGCTGTTGATTTTGATGATTTAATTCTGCAACCGGTTAAGATTTTCCAACAAAATAAGGATATTTTAGAGTTATGGCAAAATAAAATTCGACATTTACTTATAGATGAATATCAAGATTCTAATAGTTGCCAATATGAGTTAGTAAAATTATTAGTAGGAGTACGCGGTAGATTTACTGCTGTTGGTGACGATGATCAAGCAATATACGCATGGCGTGGAGCTCGTCCTGAAAACATTATTAATTTACAAAAGAATTTTCCAAATCTAAAACTCATAAAACTAGAGCAGAATTATCGTTCAACTGCAAGGATCCTACATGTCGCTAATCAACTAATAACAAATAACCAACATTTAGTTGAAAAGAAACTTTGGAGTAATCTTGGTCAAGGAGATGTCATTAGAGTTTTTACATGTGCCGATGAACAGGCAGAGGCAGAACAAATAGTATTAGATATAATCAGTCATAAACTTTATAATAAAACTACATATAATCAATACGCCATCCTTTATAGAAGCAATCATCTCGCTCGAGTATTTGAAAAAGCGCTGCGTAATTATAATATATCTTATCAAATTAGTGGTGGACAATCTTGGTTTGCTAAAACCGAAGTAAAAGATATTTTAGCTTATTTAAAGTTATTAAGTAATTTTGATGATGATGCTGCTTTTTTACGCGTTATTAATACTCCAAAACGTGGTATTGGCAATAAAACTTTAACAGAACTTGCGACTTATGCAAAACAACGTCAGCAAAGTCTATTTGCCTGCTGTAATAATATTGGGATAAGTGAACAAATAAGTGGGAAAAGCAGCCAAGCGCTTACAGACTTTAAAATTTGGTTTACCAATATTTCTGATCGCTTAAATAGTAGTGAAAACATTTTGGAAGTACTAAAAGATTTGTTAAATGATATCGAATATGAAGATTATTTATATACTCAACACTCTACTCCAGAAAAAGCAAGACGTTGTATGGACAACGTCTGGGAATTAATTGAGTGGTTAAATAAAATCGTAGCAGCCAAACCAGGGTCTAGTATAAGTGATGGTGTGAATAAATTAATTTTGTTCGATATTTTAGATAACTCAGAAAACCAAAATAGTAATGCGATTAACTTGATGACATTACATGCAGCCAAAGGCCTAGAATTCCCATTTGTTTATTTAACTGGCATGGAAGAAAACATATTACCCCATCATGTTAGTATTGAAAATGATAGTATTGAAGAAGAAAGACGTTTAGCTTACGTTGGAATAACCAGAGCACAAAAAAATTTAACATTAAGCCTTAGCCAGAAGCGGAAACAAGGATCTTCATTACAAACTACAACTCCAAGTAGATTTCTCGAAGAATTACCACAAGATAGTCTTGAATGGTATGGACGAAAAAGCTCATCTACTCCTGAAAAGTCAAAGAAAATAGCAAACTTGCATCTTGCTGGACTTAAAAGTATGCTAGGGCAAAATTAATATTAAGCTTCTTAACATAATAAGAAGTTACTTAGATGTAAGGGATTTGCCATGCCATTAGGTATGTATAACAGAGGATTACACACGGGCAATTGGGAAGTAGAGAAAAAAGCGGAAGATTTGGTCACAAAGATGCTAGATAATGATCACAATATTTGGCGAGCATTGCTAAATATTGAAGTGTTTAGCGCTTTATTTTGTAAACGCAATGAAACTTTTCTTGAGGCCATGCGTTGGAGCTTTCGGTCTAGATTAGTTAAGCTTTGCGAAGAACTAAATAACAACAATTATACAGACATTGAAAAAAATGCCCAATTAAATAGGCACATTTGCAATTTGCCTTTAGCAAGTATTAAAACAGGACAAAAATATTTAATTCCAACATACAATCAACAGAAACAGAAGTGGCAATTAGTTACTTACAAAGTAGCGCCAATAGAACTAACTCCTACTTATGGTTTAGGTAGACTAGTGCTCGCGGATAATAATAGACTTTTCGCTTATGGTTTTACTCCTGAATTACTACAAAAAGATCTGGAGAATAACAATGATAATTTTAAACCACCACCACGCTTGGTTTTTGTAAGTCCATGGTATCCAGCACAGCAAGGGTTTTTAGCTAACGTATATTTAAGATTTCAAAATATTGCTGGGTTTTATAAAGCATGCCAAATGCAAATCGATCATTGGTTACAAATTAGCACAGAATATGCTGGAACAAAGGCAACAGTTCATGCCATAGGCCAGGCTTCGCATTTAGCCCTTGAAACAGCTTTTGCTGATAGCGCTAAATATATTGCACACAGATCAATTACTGATGCATATAGTTTGCCATATTTTGGGGATGCAGATGAGCATGTTATATGCGGAAATCAAAAACCTAAGCATCAAACAACTGTACAAATGTATAAAAATCATTATAATATTGGACAAATTCTACCTAATTGGGTGGTATATAACGCTAAAAAGCAACGACCACACAACGATTTTTGCAACGCTTATTTTGCGGCTCTGGTAGTAAATGGTATTTTAGACGGCATTATAAATACTTTACTTATAATGCCTTGCCAATATTTACTTATACCAGTTGTTAGAGCAATTTTAAATCATAAAATAGAGGTAGCATTACTTAGTATTTTAATCATGGTATATTTTATGTTACCAGGTTTAATTATGACACCAATTGGCACAGCTTTGGGTGTCTTTACTGCTGTGTATTTTGGATGTAAATTAATCGAACCAATTAAAGTACTTTGTAATGTTCATGAAAAGGCTGAAGCTCTTTGCCATATTACCCATCATAAAGAAGAACAAGAAGATGAGGAATATAGAAACGTAGTTTCAATGAACCAAAGCGGTTTTTAATAGGTGTAAGTAGATATGAGAAATACTAATGATGAACGAAAGAGGCTTGAAGATGCTTTTGATGCTTGTTCAAGAGACACCATGGATTACACTATTAGTAATATATATTCTGAAAAAGGAGGAGAAGCTTTCTATCGTAGAGCTTTAATATGTGCAGAACTAGCAAATATTTACTTGCAAGATGACTCTGTAGAGGATGCTGTAACTTATTTAGAAAGAGCAGTAGCTGATATAAGAAATTCTGAAACAATCTGTAATAAAATATCAAAACATCCTGTTTTTATTAAAAAATGTAAATCCCTTAAGTCAGAGCTTTATGCGCGTATAGATAACGTTAGATCATCCAATCATGATTACAATAATCAAAATGCAGCGCAAAATATTTGCCCTGTAAATAAAGTAAAACGTAATTCTTTATTTGCATCCATATTACCTGAAAAAGATGATAATCAGCCTAATCAAAATCTAGATGGAACAAATATATTTAGCAATTCTAAAGCAAAGTAAAGTTTAGCTTTATTCTACTAGTTCACGTTCTGTAAAAGGCTTACGTTTATCTGATTCACCACTTAACCATTTAGGGCAAACATCAAGAATTTCTGCGATTCGTTCTAGCTGATCTGGTGGAGGAACAATATTGCCAAAAATCATAGCATTTGCCATGTGCCTTGTTACGAGAAAAACCTTGGAAATAGCTTTAGTCTTTTCAGCTAAATCATCTGGCAGATCCATTGCATATAACTCGCGATTAAATCTTTGCGAAAAAGTTTTTACATTCATTTTTCTCTCCTTGAATAAAGAACGCATAAAAATAAATATTGTAGCGATAACAAACACCTAATAGGCAAGATCTATCACTAACATACATAGCCATTTAATTTATAACTCATTTTTAAATTTTCGCAAAGATATTTTGCAAGAAAGTTGCAATAAATTCACATCAAAGTCTAATTAGATTGAAATATATACAAATAGTGTCTATTATATAAAGCAATCAGAAGAACTAGAAAATAAAGATATCCCACAAACTAGTCGTGACTGGTATTTAGAAAATGCTGAGTATTTAGCTGAATATTTAAGTGATGAAGAGAAAATTATATTAAGGCAATTGTTAGAAGATTCTAGTGTAGGTGAAGCAGAAAGGTCTTTTATTAAGGACTTTTCCCTAATGCGCACGCTCCTCAGGGCGAACGGATTAGGGAAAAATGGCTAAACTCGAGTTATTTATTATCTTGGCTTATTTGATAAATAACATATTTAGTTAACTCTTTTGTAAGAGTTAAGACGGTATTATTTGCTGCGATTACTCCACCATATGGGTTATTACTTGGGCATGGTGTGTGGATTGAAAATATTCTGGAAGATACCAAGCGATTATCGTCTACATGTGTTATGGACGCTTGTATGGCAAGTTCTATTTTGCTCGGCTTGGTTAAGAAGTTTTGTTGTAATTCTATTATTTGTGTGTCTAACCTATAGTCTGTTTTATCTGCATCTGGGCCTGATGCGACAGCAAAAAAATAGTTGCTATATTGTAAACTTTGAACGATTAGAGGAGTTAACATACCAGAAGGCGGGCTTATCCAGCTATTTTTAACGAAAGAATTAATTTGATATGGTTTGTCACTATATAGCATTTGCTCAGTTTGGTATCCTGACATCGCTTGGGATTGTGACACAAGAATAGTAATATCAGTTTTTTTGGTTGTTACTTGTTCTTGGCTAAACGCTGTTAATTTATATTTGTTAGTAATATCCGGCACAATTGGTGAGCAAGCCGTTAACAAAATTACAATTAAAACTGACAAATATCGCATATTTATTCCCCAGGACCTGGTTTGCGTGGCGCTGTTCCGCGGACAATCACAGATGGATTTTTACGTAGCTCTATACTTAGATCTTCTAGATTGGCGGCTATAGTCTCTAATCTTCTTATTAATATTACCGCTGGTGGTATGGCTTGCTGGTTAATTTTATCAATGGTATTACGACCAGCTAACATAGTTGCACTAAAGCTATCACTAGCATTAGAGACATCTTCAGACATATCTGTAAATTTAGCAACACCCTCACGTATTTCTTTCATTAGCAATGGAAAATCATGTAAAACTTTTTCGATATCTTTGCTATTTTTAGCAAATACATTACTAACTTCAGTTAAATTATTGATGGCAATGGATAAATTTTTAGTGTTTTTTTCATTAATTAACTCTTTCATGCCTTGACTGACATCTTCAATAGTATTTTCTAGTTGTTTTAAAAAAGAAGATTTGTAAATAATTATTGGATACTTTTCACCTGGCAATGCTTTTAAGGGTTGGGTTGTTGGAGTAGACGCGGATAGGCCAAGAAAATTATTGCCGGTAATTCCTTGTGAGATTAATGATGCTTGGGTACTTATGGTAATTGGTGTTCCCTCTTCTATTTTTAAATATAATTTAACTTGTTGAGGATCTTTTTTATCGATTTCAATACCACCAATATACCCTACTTTAACGCCATTAAATTTTACTTGTGATTCTTCATTTAAACCGGAAACGGCCTCGCCCATGTAAACTACATAGGTATTATAACGTTTTTTATCAAAGCCAAAAGATAGCCAAAGGCTAGTAGTTAGCAATCCTACTAATAAAATTATGGTTATAAGGCCTACAAATTTATAATTTGCTTTTGCTTCCAAGCTTTAGCTCCATTTTATCTATCACTGAAGTACTCAGCAATTAAAGGATCTTTATTTTTCATTAAAGACTCAATTGGCTCAATACTTCTAACGATACCCTCACCAATAAAAGCAACTCTATCTGTGGTCCTGCGCATAGAGTCTACATCATGACTTACAATTACAATAGTTAAATTCAATGCTTCACGTAAGAACAAAATTAGTTCGTCAAACTTTTTAGCACTTAATGGATCCAAGCCTGAAGTAGGCTCATCTAAAAATAATAACTCTGGATCCATCGCAATGGCGCGCGCCGCTGCAGCTCGCCTTTGCATCCCTCCGCTTAGCTCGGAAGGATATTTTTCTGAAGCCTCCATTGGTAGGCCGATTAATGCTATTTTCAACAAAGCTAATTCTCGCATGAAATTTTCATTTAAATTTGCTAGTTCATGCATTGGAAACATTACGTTTTCCAAGACAGTCATTGCTGAGAATAAGGCACTATGTTGAAACATTACTCCCCAACGTCTGCGGATATTATTTGCATCACGTTCGGTAATACGTGTTATTTCCTGTCCAAAAACTCGTATCGAGCCAGAAGTAGGCTTTAATAACATTAATATACTACGTAATATAGTAGTTTTACCACTACCACTACCACCAATAATCGCAAAAATCTCACCTTTTTTTACAGAAAAATTAACGTCTGTATGTACCCAGGATGTTCCTAAATAATTTTTAAGGCCTGTGACTTCAATAATATTGTCACTCATAATCTTAGCCAACTATAAATAACCGAGTAGGTAGCATCAGTTATAATTATGAGAAATAATGCTTGTACGACACTTCTTGTAGTTTGCGAGCCTACGCTATCTGCGTTTGGTTGTACTTGAAATCCTTGAAAACAACCAACTAATGAAATTAATACCGCAAAAGTAGGAGCTTTATACATGCCAAGCATTAATTGTTTAAATCCTACTTCATTTTGCAAACGTATTAAATAATCATAATACCCAACGTTTAGTTTATATTTAGACATTATCATAGCGCCTAAAACACTAAAAACATCTGCCCAAAAAATTAACAAAGGTAACATTAGCATAAGCCCAAGCACTTTAGGAACTACTAGTAATTCGGTTGGTGAGAGCCCCATGGTATAAAGTGCGTCTATTTCTTCATTAATTTTCATACTACCAATCTGTGCGGTAAAAGCAGAGCTTGTGCGCCCAGCAACAATAATTGCGGTAATTAGTGGCGCAAATTCACGGAATATGGCCATTCCAGATAAATAAGCAATAAAACTAGTTGCTCCGTAATTTTCAAGTTGTAACCCCATTTGATAAGCTAATACAATACCAATTAAAAATGATAATAAACCTATAATGGGTAACGCATATAAACCTGTCGATGCCATATTAGAAATAATGCTCGGGATTTGAAATCGATTCCAATTTACACATGCCGCAAATAATTTATCAACCAAATCACCGATTAAAGTTAAGAAACCATTAGCTTGTGATAATTTATAAGAAGCTTCTTCACCAATTTTGTATAAAAGTTCGCGTTTTTTATCTTCTTCGGGTTTAAAATGTACATTTTTATCTTTTGTGGTTATCAAATGCAAAAGATTTGATTGACGCTTACTAAAACCAACCATATTTACACGGTTTCCAGCATTTATTAACTCTTGTTGACAATCAAGCAAAGTTAACGCTCCAGCACTATCAAAGTTTGAAATTTTACTTCCGTCAATAATTAATTCTTCTGATTTGGGGATAGAGTATGATTTTAAGCTCGCAAGCACTTCCTGGAGATGCAAGATAGTCCAACTACCAAGACACCAGTACGTATTTGCCTCTTTATCAAATCTAATAGTTGCATTGTCCATAATATTTCTTATATTACACGATATAGAATAAAAGTCACGTGCGGCCTGTTTGTGTCCAGAATTAAGGCTGCAGTAGGTTATTGTTTAATTACGGAATTTTGATACATGTAATTAATTGCGGCAATATCTTTTTTGCTTATTTTTTTCCTTTGTCCAATTTTAGCGTTAGCTAATAAAGGTATAATTGTTTGTTTACCATTTTTTGAAAAGGCGTAGGCGCTATAATGCATTATTGAATTATAATCATACTCGCCAATATCTTCACCATCAGCTAAATGCTGATTAAAATTAAAAGTATGTTTGGCATCTATATTGTCCCATATGATTTTTATATATCTATCTCTATCATTCCTAGACTGCTCATGCCATAAACCAAGAGCATGACCTATTTCATGTGCAACGCTCATATCATTACATTTTGCATTAATATTAATTGGTTGCTCGCCACCTTGACGACCGACAAAAGATGAGCTTGTATTGCTATGTGAAGGGATGAAGTTTACATAGTCAGGATATTTATATGCATTTTTTTTATCAATTTCAACAAATTTAATATTGGTTTTTTTATTCCAATTTTTAATGGCGGTTAATATGGAATATTGACATTGTGGAGAAAATTTAGTCGATATTTTAAAAGGCATTATGCCATTTTGCCAACGTCCTCCTCTGAATTTAGCTAATATTGTTGCTTGAGGAGCAATATTTTTATTAAACTTTTTTAAAATTATATCTCCTTCGGTAATCGCATAATTATCAACTTTTACATAAACTATGTCTTTTTTAGCGTTTGTTTGGTCAAAATAGATTAAATGCCCATAATTATCAGCAAATAAATTACCAGAGCCGTAAGTAATACTAAATAAAATAATCAAAATTTTTCTCATAATTAAAGATCCTGCATAAAGGTATTATTAATTTTCGACATCCTTATTATAATCTAATGCTATTTTATATAGTTCGTTTTTAGGTTTATCCATAAGTTTAGCTGCTATTTTAACCGCCTGTTTAAGCGGCAACTCATGTAACAATTCTTGTAAGATAGTCAAATCTTCATTGTTTTCATTTGGTAATACACGTGGCGGTATAATTAAAACAAACTCGCCTTTAGTATTTTGTGGATCTTCTTGCAACCAGGTTAAAACTTCGGATGCCGAAGAATGTATAAACTTCTCATAAGTTTTTGTTAGTTCTTTGAGTAGAACAAGAGATGTTTCTTTGCCAAATACATCACCAATATCTGCTACACAATCACAAATTCGATGTGTAGACTCATAAAAAATCAACGTATGTGATATTGATAGCAATGTTTTGAGTTTTGTTTGACGAGCATTAGCTTTGGCTGGCAAAAATCCAAAAAAACTTAATGCATCACAAGGTACGCCTGCTGCTTGTAGCGCGGTAATAAAAGCACAGGCGCCTGGCACTGGTACAACAGAAATTCCACGTTTTCGCGCAAGGCTAACTAATGAGTAGCCAGGGTCACTAATTAATGGAGTGCCAGCATCACTTACTAGCGCAAAGTTCTCTCCTAATTCAAGCTTATTTAAGATTTCATCAGCTTTCTCTTTTTCATTATGTTCATGTAAAGATCTAATCGGCTTTTTAATTCCATAATAATTTAATAATTGTAAAGTACGCCTAGTATCTTCGGCTAAAATTACTCCGACTGACTTTAATATATCCAAAGCTCGTAAAGTTATATCATTTCTATTGCCAATTGGTGTCGCTACAACAAATAGTGTACCTGTTATAGTTGCTGAAGTTGCCATCATGGTTTATCCTTCTGACTTATTATCTTGAGATTTTAAATATGCGAATCGCGAGCCATATTCAAAAATTGTTAACCATTTTACTATGTTGTGTATTATTTGTCAGCTGTTCAAAGATAACAAATAATAAAAGCTTTAATAATGCTCAGCAATTGGATAATCCATATACTATGCCTGCAGATGGGTATATTGCGCTAGCTAACAATCATGAAGGTGAAGAAAAGCAGTCTTTACTTATACTTGCCGCAGGCCAATTAATTTTTGAAGGTAAAACAGCTAAAGCTAGCGAAATTTTAACTAAAATGCGTCCATTAACTAATGAAATCGCCGCGCAGCGTAATTTACTTCAAGGAAAAATAAACCTAATCTACGAACAACCCAATAAGGCTATTACAACCCTTGCAAAAATTAATAATGTAACTAATCTCCCTTTATATTATCAAGTGCAATATCATGAAATATTAGCAACCGCATATTTTCTAACTAATCATGCGATAGAAGCGGTACATGAGAGGATTAAACTTGATAACTTGCTTGCAAACAATATCTCAAAAACGAGTAACCGCCTTGCATTATGGATGGCTTTGACTACTCTTTCTGAGCCAGAAATTAATATTTTGGCCGCAGAAGATCCGGATGATGATACTTTAAATGGCTGGATTCAGCTAGCAAATATCTCACGTAAAAAAACTAAAACTCCACAGGAAACTCTTACAAGAATTCAAAAATGGCAGGAAGAATTTCCAAACCATCCTGGTAATCAAGTTCTACCAGACTTAAATAAAGTTAAAAACCAAGATTTCTTATATTCTGGCCGCCCCTGGGAGGTTAGCTATGAAGTTTATCAAAAGCTGCTAGCAGAAAGTGAATATGCTGCTTGGGT
>JAUIBC010000100.1 GCA_030427555.1 Gammaproteobacteria bacterium
GAACATCACCCAACTGGAACGGATAGAATAGCGGAAGCATGTACTAAAATAGGCCTAGATCCGGATGCAATAGTTGTTAATTTACAAGGAGATGAGCCTTTTATTCCTCAAGTTTTGATTAAACAAGTTGCTAATAGTTTAGATCTTACTGATTCAGTGATGTCAACATTATGTTGGCCGATTGATAATTATACTACCTTTTTAGATCCTAATGTTGTTAAAGTAGTTAGAGATTGTCAAAATAATGCTTTATATTTTTCAAGAGCTGCAATACCAGCATATATTAATCAACAAGAAAAAGTTGAAAATGTATTCAAACACGTTGGAATCTATGCATATAGAGTTAAATTTTTATTAGAGTTTGTTAAATTAACTCCTTGTAACCTAGAAAAAGTGGAATCTTTAGAACAATTACGTGTATTATGGTATGGTCATAAAATTAAAGTAGATAAGGCATCTGCAAAACCGCAACAAGAAATAAATACTAGCCAAGATATTGAGTTGGCAAGGCAAATGTTTGCAGACTTAGAGTCTGTTTAATTATAATGGAGAGATGATTAATGAAAAAACAAATATTTTTTATTACTTGTGTGGCAATGATATATAGCATTAGTCATAATAGTTTTTCAGCAGATTCCACCTCGTCTCAGGTGCAATTATTAAATAGCCAAATACAAACGCAGTTGCAAAATCTCCAAGCAGATCAACAAAAACAACTCAAAGATATGAATGCAAAAATTCAAGAACAATTGGGTAGTATGCAAAAAGAGTTTAATAATCAAATTCAAGAATTAAATAGTAGCTATCAAGAAAAAATGAAGCAGCTTAAAACTGATTTAGAGGCACAAATTAAGCAAGTAAACGATCGTTTTAACCAACTATTGCCTCATAAGTGAATGTTACCGAAGGACCTTTTGATTGCCTCAAAATCAATGTTACCAAAGGGACTTAAGTTAACATAAATTTTAATACCCTTTTCAAATATCCTAGCGGGGTGAATTGTCGCTTTGCGACAAGAGGGGCCAGCAATGCGGCCCCTTAATACCCCTATGGTCATCGCCGTCCCCAGCTGTACCATATTATTATATAGCGGCATTTTTTTTATCACCTTTAATGTTAACCATTGTAAATATGCGTTTTAGTTTCTTTTGAATATTTTTTTGTAAAATAAATGGATTTAATTCTTTATATTGTGATGCTAACTCATTTTTAGTTGCTTCACTTATATATTTAGATTGAGTAAGACGTTGATATGGTGTTGCTGGTTTACTATGTCTTTTTATAATTTTAGAATCAACTCTTTGTTTTTGTATCAATTTAAAGTTTGGCATAAAAAAATTATTTAATTGTGATACTTCGTTTTTATACAAGTCATTCATTAGCTCAACTAAATTCGGATTATCAAAGCGATAATAACCAAATAATTGCCTAACATGCGTCCAATTTTTTTGCTCAACGTGAGCGTTATCATCACTATGATAAGGCCTTGAACGTGTTAACATAATGCGGCGCTCGCCTTGCTCGTTGGAAAAATAATTAATTAAATGCCAATTTAAAAACTCATTTCCATTATCAGAATCAAACCCCAAAATTGAAAATGGTAAACGATTTTCTATATCAGCTACTTGATGCAGTACGCCAGTTGCTCCCTTATTCCAAACGGCTCTGTTTTCAGTCCATCCAGAATATATATCTGTCATAGTTAAGCTCCATACAAAGCTACCAGTTAATGATGTACCACAATGTGCAACCGTATCTGCTTCTAAAAACCCAGGTTTTTCTTCATC
Source organism: Gammaproteobacteria bacterium (assembly GCA_030427555.1). Classification (GTDB taxonomy): domain Bacteria; phylum Pseudomonadota; class Gammaproteobacteria; order Legionellales; family Legionellaceae; genus 2-12-FULL-35-11. Next base: position 1,788 of record JAUIBC010000100.1, read on the forward strand.
CCATTGATCTGTTTTAATCGCAATATGTTTCTTTAAAATACTACCAGGCTTCGTGCCGCCATGTGATCGTTTATATTGCGTACGTATCTGTGCAAGCATACGATCTATTGTTGCTGCGCTCATTGATAATAAACCATCATAAACTTTTTGCTCTAATTCTCCATATGCCTCACCATAAAAAGGCAGCCATAGCGGTAATGCCATCTTTAAGCGCTTCCCACATATTTGGTCTGTTAGTAGCCAAATGCGTTTTAATGGCTCTAAATAAATATTATCTGCATAAAGTTTAGGTCTTCCAGTTTTCATAGGGCGCCTATGTTTCTTATGTGCCTTATTAAGCAATCTAATTGCATGTTTTCTATGGTAACCACTAGCTTCGCATAATTCTTTAATAATTTCTCCTTTTTCGTATTTATTGGCTAATTTATAACGTTTTGACAAATGCTGTAAGTAAAGCTCCATCGATAGCTTCCCCATAAAATGTCCCTTTTTATTTTTTTTAGTTCAGTAACATTAGTTATGAGGCAATGATGCAAAAATTTCACGGCTTCGGTAACATTTTTTTTGAGGCAATTCGACCAGAAGAATTGATTTGTAAATAAATACATAGTACAATTAAACTACAATAGTTTCTTGTAAATGGGTTTTAAATTGTCTAAGTTATCTTCAGCGAAATGGTTTTTAGAAAAAGAATTTGCTAAAGAAGAATTAACTGGCATATCAGATCTTAGTTCTAGCGATGAAAAAGAGCTATCTTCACTGCTTAATGCCAAACAAGATGAAGGTTACGCTTTATATTTAGTTTTAGATGAGAATGATAAGAAAAGAATTAAAGCCGCGTATTTACAATTTAAAAACCTTCCAGGATATAAAAACAGCCTTAATGACTTTAAATCAGCATTAGAGGAAATCATTCTTGATAAATTTATTACTAAAATAGAACAAATAGTTAATCGTCCAGAACAAAAATTAATAAATAAAATTATTGAAGATTTACGTAAAAAATCATCAGCTAAAGATGAATTTTCCATGCCTAAAAAAATTCATTGCGCAGCAGCATTATTAAATTATTTAAAAAATAATAAATTAGAACTAAATTCTCTCATACAAGATGATATCTTGAATAATCAATATTATGGGTTTGTTTTTCGTAGATTTAGTGATTACGTTAATGAATATAATTACAGTATTCGCGCTCCTAAATCTAAAAATATTATTGAGCCAAAGTTTCATACGGCAAATAGTGAAGAATTAAAAAATAGATATTTAAGTAAGTCAGGGCCATATAGTTTTATTTATTGTAATTATGAAAACTCACCAAGAATTTATTATATTGACTCAAATAATAAAAATATAGAAATTGATATTAGTGGTTTGCAGGATAATAATAAGGTCGAATTAGAAGAAGCGATTAAAGATAGAAATTTGTCTAAATTAAAGCTTCTATTAGGAGACTTATTTCCAAAGGATGAAAAGCTAGAATTAGCAAAACGGTCCTATGCTGAATCTCTCAGTGGGATAAATACTTTTGACTACATAAGATCAAAAATAGGATCAATTACAAGTTTAGGTAGTAGTAATAAATCCAAAGGTGAGAAAGAAAGACTAAAAGTTAAGCGTGAGAAGATTAATACCGAGTATTATTCACAAGGTGTACCCGATAGCCAAGTGGATAACTTAAAAACTTCATTAGTTCTTGCTAATGCCACGGCAGCTGAACATGGTTTTATGCCTTATGAAAAGCGTAAAATAGATTTTGAGTTTTGGTGGGGTGGGGATGAGCCTAATTCTAAGAACCTACAAAAGAAAAAAAATGACTTATATATCTTGCAGTTATCAGATGATAAAGTACAAGCTATATATTATGTCGATACAAGCAAGAGTGAGCCTGTACCATTGAATCTTTTAGATGGGGAAGATGATGCTCTTCATCAGTTAGGTATAGATTTACTTTATATTTTGTCTAGAAGACTAGAGAAGAAGTATAATCCTTCTACATATGTACAACGTTTATGTCTAAAATATGAAGATCGTTGGGATAAAAAACTCGATAAAGTAAGTGATATAGATACAGATATAATAAATTTTATAGCTGATGCTACAGGGCATATCCCATCATCAGAGCTGCGAAATCAATGGTTAGAAAGAGCAGAAATAATTGAAAAAATTAAAAATTTCAATTTTGAAAACTTAGATAAAACTATGAAAGAAAGATATGAAAATATCTTTAGGATTATAAAAAAAATTGTTGAATTACCAGCTAATTATTTAAGTACAGCAGATAGTATTGTGCCTCGGTATAAATGTAAGAGTATTATAGAAAAAATGGAGCTATTGTCTAATAATAACGCGTTAGATTTAGATTATTTTCGTAGCTCATATAAACTATACGAGTGTGTAGATTCTTTGCCTGATGATGAAGAGATGCAAAAATGTCAAGATAATAACCCAAGGTTTTATTTTGTCCCTAAAACATCTGAAATAGCTTATGTTGATGCTCTAAATGTTGTACGTAGATCTAAATTAAAGTGGGAGTTGAAACTTGGTATTAGTCCTGATTCGTTAAAACATATTATTGCTAGAAAAAGTAAAGAAGATGGTAGTGTCACTTTAGATTCAGAAGAGGTTTTTAAATATATTACTTCTAAAGTTGAAGATAAAAATAGCTTTAAAATGCACACTGTAAACGAAGAGTTAGAAGAAATAATAGCCGATGAAGTGGCTACTGCTAAAGATGTTTTTAAAAATTTAGGGATGGGTGCGCTTTCTATAGGTTTGGCGATGTTATTAATTCTTGTGCCAGGTTTTAATTTAGTATTTTATATCTCAGCAACTGTGGCATTGCAATTTGTTCCACTTGCTATCGAATGTATTGCTTCAGAAGCATATGCAGATGCTCTTAAAAACTTAGGAATGGCCGCTGCTATGATAGGGATGGTATTATTCATGTCTTTTGTTCCAGGACTTAACTTTTTATCACTAGCGGCTGGTGGAGCAGCCGTGATATATATTACTTTAGCCATTGCATCTTTGTCCGCTGCTTTTTATACAGGAGCTGCATTTAATGCTGCTAGTAAAAATCCTGAGGTAAAAGAGGCTAATAAAGCATTGCTAGACTTAAAAAAAGAAATAAAAAAGCTTACACATTCAGAAGAAAACCCTATTGAGGATGATAATTATTCTGTTAATGGCACCCCAGATCCTGGAACTATGCCATCCATGTAAAAAAGTAGTTACCCAAGCCTTGCTCTTTTAACAGATGGCTCATCCTCTAAAGCAGGGCGTTCGTCATGGCGTTTTGGTCTCAAAAAGCTGGTTTGAAGTAAGTGAGATTTCATAAAGTCAGTCAGGATCTGGTCTGGAAATAAACCAGGCGGACTTTGAGGGGAGTAGCATGCAGTATACAGTAAGGCAATATCTCTTGCGCTTATAGAACTTGTGTTTGCGGTCATCTCAAAGGCATCAGTAAAAAGCACAACCATCAGTACATTGGCTAATAGTACATGACTTTGATGCGACAGTTTATCCAGAAACTGAGGAGATGCCAGCGTAACCATAATTTGTTGGATGGCCTCAATCTCGGTGGCATTTCCAACAGAAATTGCTCGAAAAGAAGTCCATCTGATATATAAAAATTCAACGTAGTTTTCAAGCCACCCTTCATTTAAAGCGTCAACTGGTAACTGAAGATACCATCTTGAATCTAATGGCAGCGTATCTACATCATTTTCTAAAATAAAACATAAAAAGTTTAAGCGCTTTTGGACCACCTCTGCTCGCTCTGTCTCATGGCTCGTAAGCAGTTGAACAACTTTGAACAAAACCGCTTGTGTTTTTGGGCGGCAATGACCTTCTGATGCATCGTATTTTAAAAAGGCACGCCACCAATGTTCGTCATTTAATAACTTATCTGAAAGGATTTCAACATCCTGATCGATAATGGCTAAATGATAATCTACTTGTTCATACCCCTTCAGAGAAACGAATAATTCTCTAGCAGCGAGATTCCCCTGCTCCGCGCTCAAGCGATACAATCGCGCGGCTTCTTTATTACTTTGAGCAACTCCTAGGCCTTCCTGATACATCCAACCGAGATCCTTTTGGGCCGCGGCATCATCCTGCTCCGCGCTCAAGCGATACAATCGCACCGCTTCTTTATAATTTTGAGTAACTCCTAGGCCTTGATGATACATCTGAGCGAGAATATATTGCGCATCGACATCATCCTGTTCTACGGCCAAGCGCAACCAATGCACCGCTTCTTCATAATTTTGAGCAACTCCTAGGCCTTTCTGATACATATCAGCAAGATTATATTGTGCGATGGGATTTCCCTGTTCCGCGCTCAAGCGATACAATCGCG
>JAUIBC010000009.1 GCA_030427555.1 Gammaproteobacteria bacterium
TTTCCTGGCGACGATAGCTGTTTGGAACCACCTGATCCCATTCCGAACTCAGAAGTGAAACAAATCTGCGCCGATGATAGTGTGGGGTTTCTCCATGTGAAAGTAGGTCATCGCCAGGGTTTTATTTTTTTGCCCTGAAGTTATTTTTAAATTGCATAAGATGTGTCGCGATTAACTAACGGATTATTAGTATTAACTTGTTAGTTATAATACTTCAAAGGCATATCCCCTAGCACCAAACAAGCTGGTTGTAAATAAGTTAACAAATGTTTTCCAGTTAACATTTAATGTATTAACCTTGTTTTATGACAGCCGCTTGTTATGGTTCTTCTATAAAGTTTTTATTATTTTAAATTAATTAGATAATGCAGTAACTATGTTCAGATAAGAGGCAAATACCAACCAAAGTAAGTATGGGGTTAATAACCATGCTATTATTTCGTGTGTTTTTTTAGCCTCGATGATTAAGAATATATTAAAACAAGTTAAGATAACAAGTAAAAGCGCGCTTGGTATTAACCAGTGCAGCCCAAAAAAAAGTGGTGTCCAAGCCCAGTTCATAAGCATTTGTAATGTGAAAAGTAGAGTAATTTTTTTAGAAGTAACGCTATTAAGATTTAATAAAATCCATGGAATGAATGCAAGAAGAGCATATAATAAGGTCCAAACGATAGAAAAAATAAATCCAGGAGGAGTTAAGGATGATTTATTAAGATGTTCGTACCAAGGGTGAATATTCGTTTTGGTTAGTAAGCCTAGTAAAAAACCAATACTTTCAAAAAGTACAATCCAGAATATTAATTTAATTATCTTATTATAGTTCAAAATTATTTCTCCAAATTTATTAATCCTTACAGAATTTAAATTAATTAACAAGTTATTTATATTGCTCCAAATATTGCATTTTGAATTTTATTAAATGTTTAAATCATAATATAGGTCTATTTGTATAATTTTCAGAGTTCCCAAATTTATAAACTATGTTATTATAATTTTTTGTAATTAATTTTTTATGCTTTTATGATCAAATATATTAATCCATCTAACATAACAAATAATAATAACAAAGATATAATAATATATATTCTAAATTCAAATAGAGATAAACTTGGCTGGGGACGTTACAACCTTATTAATATTATTGGCGAGCAAAACGTATACAGCTTTACAAAAAGCTTATTGATATCAAGGCAATATGAGAATCGTATTTATATTATAGATACGCAAAAACTAGGTTCAGGTTATAATGGTGAAGTGTATGGTGTTTGTAATATCTTTACCTATACAACAGATAATAACGGCATGATTTTAGATGTTAAGCCAAACGCCTATACAGACTCACTGTTATTAGTCAAACAAATCAGGCGCAAAACTAACTTTAATGATTTTGAAAGTGCAGTTAATAATGAGTATTGTCAAACTAGAATTATTGATCACTTAAGTCCTGAAGAACCTATCTTTTTAGATGAAGATTATGCTTATATAGTAATGAAAAAAGTACCTGGTATTGAATTGTTCGAGTTATTTAAAATAACATATGAAAATAATTATAAGGATATATCGGTAAAGTTTTTAATTGCTGTAACAATAGCGATCCTAAAAACTATTAAAAGCCAAATATTAAAATACAATATTGCTCATTTAGACATAAAACCAGAAAATATGTTGATAAGCTATAATAAACAATTATTAGACTCATATGAGATAAATGTTGAAATTATAACAGAATTACTGATTATTAATTTTGTAGATTACGCGTTAGCTTCACCTTTGGGTACCAAAATATCTAAGTTTAATGGTACTCCTGGATTCATTGCTCCAGAAAGATTAATGTCGTCAATAATATCCACAGAAAAGCTAGACTCTTATTCAGCAGGAATGACTCTGTTAATGCTATGGGGTTTTGACATTTTGAATAAATATAGTAGTGGTTATCATATGAATAAGTTTACCGGCAATAATTACATTTCTAGTTTAACTGTATATAAAACTTATAATCGTTTTTATAAAAATCACCCAAGTTTTAATTTATTTATTTTATTCGAGATTAGAAATGTAATAAGAAAAATGATATCTAGCAATCAAAATGAACGATCAACTATAGATTATGCTTTGGCCAAATTTGAGCAGATAATAGATTTTATTAGATATCTTACCCCTATATTTATGACTAACTATGGATTAAAGCAACCGTCAGGTTTTGATAAATTTGACGGACAGAATAGGCATCCACATTTACCTTATATACAAAACAATAAAATGAGAGAGAGTGGGTTGAAACCACGTTCTGGTTTATATTCATCATTATTTCTATCGAATGGGGCAAATGGCTCTTATAGGGAACATAATGATAATTCTGTTAATTTAGCTCTTACATGATTTATATTAATTATGTCGATGTTATTTGTCTTTTTTGTTCAAATTAAACTTCTGTTGATACAAGTAAAACTTTTCTAAATAAAGGTCTGGATGAGTCATGAAATGATCATTTTTATGCAGCTCATATATTTCTTTTAATGCTCTTTCCCAATGATTTATTTCTGCATTAGCATAAATACCATCTTTCCCGTATCTTTGTTTATATTCATAACTAACATGAGGAATATACAAAAAACCATCTGGATCTATACAGCTTAGTTGCATTAAAAAGTCTAAATCTTCAATTGGCGAAATGTTTCTCCATTGTATTTTATTTTTTGTATAAATGTTCTTTCTATGAAAAAGGCCTGTTCCACCGAGAATTCTCATTTCCCAATCATAAAAATTTTGTATTGTTGGTTCTTTAGGGTAGCATAATCCTATTTGCTCGGTTTTTTGAATAAATCCTTGTTTGTTGTATATTTCAATTTTAAAGTTACCGTTAATTAGGGCAAAGCTTTTTTGCTGATATTGTTCGAAATATTCTTTTGCTAGAAATAAATAGTTTGAGAAAATTTTATCATCACTATCAACATAGGTGATAATTTCTCCCGAGGCTTTTTGCAAGCCAAAGTTTCTTGCAGAAGAAGAACCACCATTTTCCTTATAAAAATAATTTATTCGAGGGTCATTTTGAAATTCTCGTATTACTTTTATAGTCTCATCTGTTGAGCCATCATCTATAATAATTAATTCCCAATAAGGCCAGGATTGATGTTGAATACTTTGTATGGTTTCCCATATTATATACCCTCTATTGTAGGCTGGAATAATAATAGAGAAAAAAGTTTTTTTATTCATTATCACGTATTTTTCTTAATGTTAAATAATACTTTCATTATAGCACGTGTAAAATTTATTAGGGTTGGAGTGATTTTGTCAATTAGAGGGTTTAGTTTATTTGAAATGCTCATTTGTTTGATGATAATGAGTATTTTTATTATGGGTGGCAGTATATTTGGAGTAAAATATAAATATTATGAGTTAGAATCTATTGCTAGTGAAATTAGTTCAGCAGTGAGGGCGGCTAAATTTCTTGCAATAATTAGAGGTGAAAAATTAACTTTAAAATGTAGGCAAGTAAATGATTGCTCACAAGGATTAGTATTATATTCTGAAAATATAGAATCCATGGCGATAGAATCAAAAAAGGAGATAATAAAACAATGGTGTTGGCCACATAATATAAATAAAATAATTTGGCATGGATTTAAATCTAATAACGAACTTAATTTTATGCCAGATATTAAACACAATGCTGCAAATGGTAAATTTAATCTTTTTTATAATGATAAGTTATATATAGCGCTGATTGTAAATAGGTTAGGTAAGGTTCGTATGGTAAAAAGTATGAAATAGCTTTAAAAAAATAACCAAGCCATAACAATTAGATATGAGATTTCTTATTTCTACTTCCAAAAGCTTTGGCTAGGTTAATTTCTTGAATAAGAAGAAACGTATTATACGATTTCAACTTCTTCAGCTTGTGGGCCTTTTTGGCCTTGACTTGGTTTAAATGTTACAGCAGCACCTTCGGCTAACGTTTTAAACCCACTTCCTAAAATAGCGCTAAAATGAACAAAGTAATCTTTGCCTTCACTTTCAATAAATCCAAAGCCTTTGCTTTCATTAAACCACTTTACTGTACCACGAATTTTTTCTGACATTGTTGTATTCCTAATTAACTGGAGTCCTATTCTATCATTTTCCGTTTAGTATGCAAACATTTAGAAATATTTAAACTTGATTTTTTATAAAATAATCCCCATTTAAGGATTTAAGTTTGTTTTTGAACTAAATTTACTGTTTTTGGGAGATAATTAGGTGAGTAAAAAAGTAAAAAAAGATTGGAAAAAATTTAAAGAAGAGAACATGCAGAAAGATGAATTTAATGATGATGAAATAATTGATGAGCTATTAGAAGAGGAAAGCACAGAGGTTTTAGGTCTTGAGCACCCTGATTATATAGAACTTGAAGAAAAACTCACATTAACTGAAAAAAAAATGCATGAGAATTGGGAAAAAGCGACTAGAGCAATGGCCGAATTAGAAAATGTTAGAAGGCGTGCTGAGAAAGATGTTGCTAATGCCCATAAGTTTGGTGTTGAAAAGTTTGTTGATAATTTACTTCCAGTTCTTGATAGTCTTGAGCAGGCGATTCAATTAGCTGATAAAGAAAATAACTCTAGTATGCATGAAGGGTTGGATTTAACTATAAAGCTTTTTCTGGATGCGCTTGGCAAACAAGGTGTTGAGCAAATAAATCCTTTAGGAGAAGTATTCAATCCAGAATTACATGAAGCTATGTCAATGCAAGAAATGCCAGATGCAAAACCGAATACTGTAATTGTAGTTTTTCAAAAAGGTTACAAGTTGCATGATAGAGTTATCCGAGCAGCAAGGGTGGTTGTTGCTAAATAAAACGAGAAATTTACTTGAAATTTAAAAATTAACCCCCATATAAAATTTATAAACATATTAATTTTGGAGATTAGTGAAAATGGCAGCTATTATCGGAATTGACCTAGGAACCACAAACTCATGTGTGGCAGTTATGGAAGGCGGTAAACCGCGTGTTATAGAAAATAATGAAGGGCAACGCACTACACCTTCTATTGTGGCTTTTACCAACGATAATGAAGTTTTAGTAGGACAATCAGCAAAGCGTCAAGCGGTTACCAACCCTGATAACACTTTGTATGCAATTAAACGATTAATAGGTCGCAAATTTGACGATGAAATTGTTAAAAAAGATATTAAAATGGTCCCATATAAAATTGTTAAGGCTGACAATGGTGATGCATGGGTGCAAGTAAAGAAAGACAAAAAGGCTCCGCCACAAATTTCAGCTGAAGTTTTAAGAAAGATGAAAAAGACAGCTGAAGATTATTTGGGTGTAGAAGTAAAAGAAGCGGTAATTACTGTGCCTGCATATTTCAACGATTCTCAACGTCAAGCTACGAAAGATGCTGGTAAGATAGCAGGTCTTGATGTTAAACGAATTATTAATGAGCCTACTGCAGCAGCTCTTGCTTATGGTATGGATAAAAAGCGTGGTGATTCAGTTGTTGCTGTATTTGACTTAGGTGGTGGTACTTTTGATATATCAATTATTGAAATTGCTGAAGTTGATGGCGAGCATCAATTTGAAGTATTAGCGACTAATGGTGATACATTCCTAGGTGGTGAAGACTTTGACTTGGCTTTAATTGAGTATTTAGTTACAGAGTTTAAAAAGGATTCTGGTATAGATTTACATAGCGATCCATTGGCGTTACAGCGTCTAAAAGAAGCAGCAGAAAAAGCGAAAATAGAATTGTCTTCTTCGCAGCAAACTGATGTTAATTTGCCATACATTACAGCTGATAGTTCTGGACCAAAACATTTAAACATCAAATTAACTAGAGCAAAACTTGAGTCACTAGTTGAAAAATTAGTTGAAAGAACTATTCCTCCTTTGAAAACAGCGCTAAAAGATGCTGGATTAACTGTTGCTAAGGTTGATGAAGTAATTATGGTTGGTGGTCAAACGCGTATGCCACTTGTTCAACAAAAAGTTGCTGAGTTTTTTGGAAAAGAGCCAAGAAAAGATGTTAATCCTGATGAGGCGGTTGCAATCGGTGCGGCTATTCAAGCGGCAGTATTGTCTGGTGATGTTAAAGATATTTTATTATTAGACGTTACTCCTTTATCTCTAGGAATAGAGACTTTGGGAGGGGTAATGACCAAGCTTATTGATAAAAATACTACTATCCCAACTAAAGCCAATCAAGTTTTCTCTACTGCTGATGATAGCCAAACGGCAGTTACTGTGCATGTATTGCAAGGTGAGCGTGAGCAAGCTTCGGCTAATAAATCTTTGGGTAGATTTGATTTAACAGATATTCCTCCTGCACCACGTGGTGTTCCACAGATTGAAGTAACTTTTGATATCGATGCGAATGGTATTTTAAATGTATCGGCTAAGGATAAAGCTACAGGTAAAGCGCAATCTATCGTTATTAAGGCTTCTAGTGGTTTAAGTGATGAAGAAGTTGAAGGTATGATTCAAGATGCGCAAGCACATGCTGATGAAGATAAGAAATTTAAAGAATTAGTCGATGTGCGTAATCAGGCTGATAGTTTAATTCATAGTACTGAAAAGTCATTGAAAGATTTAGGTGAAGAAGTAGAAGAGTCTGAAAAAACAGCTATTGAAACAGCTATTACTGAACTTAAAGAGGCATTGAAAGGTAGTGATAAAGCTGAGATAGAAGCTAAAGTATCTGCTTTAACTACATCTTCGGCGAAAATGGCTGAGAAAGTTTATGCTAAAAAAGCTGAACAAGACAAGCAAGCGTCTACTGAGCAAAATGCTGATAAAGGCGAAAAGTCTTCTAAAGATGATTCTGGTGTCGTCGACGCTGAATTTGAAGAAGTAGAAGATGATAAGAAATAATTAATAGATCTTCTGTTTGACTAAAATAGTGGCAGTGCCAAAACAGGCTCTAAGGAAGAGCCTGTTTAATTTAGAATGTGAGTATTAAATGCACCAACAAGATTATTATGAAGTTTTAGGTTTACAGCGCGGCGTTGGCGATGATGAAATTAAGAAAGCTTATCGGAAGCTTGCTATGAAATATCATCCTGATCGTAACGCTGGTGATATTGAGGCTGAAGAGAAGTTTAAAGAAGTCCAAAAAGCCTATGCCATACTTTCAGATAAAGAGAAGCGCGCGGCGTATGATCAATTTGGTCATGCAGGAGTTGATGGCGGTTTTGGTGGAGGTCATGGTGGGTTTGGTGGCTTTGGAGGTTTTGGCGATGTTTTTGGGGATATTTTTGAAAATATATTCTCTCAAGGACAAGGTCATGGTCAGACTAGAACACGTGCGCAACGTGGCGCTGATTTGCAATATAATTTGCAGTTAACTTTAGAAGAGGCTGCACTTGGAAAACAGGTGGAAATTTCTGTTCCAAGGCATGCATCTTGTACTAAATGCGATGGAACTGGAGCAAAGAAAGGTAGTAAGCCAATAAATTGTGAAACTTGTAATGGTGTTGGCCAAGTTCGTATTCAACAAGGCTTTTTCTCAATTCAGCAAACTTGTCCGACTTGTAACGGTGTTGGTAATACCATAAGTGACCCATGTACTGCTTGCCGAGGAGATGGGCGAGTACGTGAGAACAAAAAGCTTACAGTAAAAATACCTCCAGGTGTTGATAATGGTGATAGAGTAAGGTTAAGTGGTGAAGGTGAGGCTGGTGCTTTTGGTGGTCCAGCAGGAGATTTATTTGTCCAAGTTTCTATTAAGCCGCATGCTATTTTTACACGACAAGATAATAATTTATTGTGTGAGGTGCCGGTTAGTTTTGTAGTTGCAGCACTTGGTGGTTCTGTCGAGGTACCTACTCTTGAAGGTCGAGTGACCTTAAAGATACCTGCTGAGACGCAAACTGGTAAGTCATTTCGTATGCGTGGCAAGGGTATAAAGTCGGTGCGTAGTCATGCTAAAGGTGATTTGTTGTGTAAAATTTTAGTTGAAACCCCTGTGAATTTACAGAAAGAGCAAAAAGAAATTTTGGAAAAATTCCAAGATTCTTTAACTAGTAGCAAAAATTCTCATTCGCCAAAAAGCAAGTCTTGGTTTGATGGGGTGAAGAAATTTTTTGAAGATATGAAGTTTTAAGGTACAATATGGCTTTTGCATCCAGATGGAGAATTAAATGTTTGCAAAGCCAGCTATTCTAGTGCTTGCTAATGGTGAAATATTTAAAGGTAGAGCCATTGGTGCTAGAGGCTTTGGTGTTGGAGAGTTGGTCTTTAATACTTCCATGTTGGGTTATCAAGAAATTTTAACCGATCCATCTTACGCTGGCCAAATTATTACTTTTACCACAGCCCATGTAGGTAATACTGGTTGCAATACTGAAGATTTAGAGTCATCTACGGTGTGGGCTAGAGGGTTAGTTGTTAGAGATTGCTCTTTGCGACCTAGCAATTATCGAGCGTCTCTTTCTTTACCAAGTTTTTTGGAAAAAAATAATATTGTTGGAATATCTGGGATTGATACGCGTGCTCTTACTAGAAAATTGCGTTCCAATGGTTCTATTGCTGCATGTGTTACAACTGAAGTCAGAGAAGTTAATAAATGTTTAAATTTAATTGAAACATTTCCTGGATTAGATGGGAAAGATTTGGCTAAAAATGTTTCTAGACAAGTTATAGAGTGTTGGCATGAGGGTCGAGGAGACTGGAAATCTACTGATAGCAAGCCTTTGCAGTATCATGTTGTAGTTTATGATTTGGGTGTTAAACATAATATTCTACGTATTTTGCATGATCTTGGTTGTCACATTACACTTGTTCCTGCAACTACTCCTGTTGATGTAGTCTTGCAAATGCATCCTGATGGGATTTTTCTATCTAATGGTCCTGGTGATCCGAAAGCTTGTGCATATGTAATTCGTGCTGCGCGAGAATATATGCAGCGAAAAATTCCTTTATTTGGTATTTGTTTAGGATTTCAAATTTTGGCATTGGCATGTGGTGCCAAATCATATAAGATGAAATTCGGTCATCATGGTGCTAATCATCCGGTTATTGATTTAGATAATAAAAATAGAGTTTTTATTACCAGTCAAAATCATGGGTTTGCTATTGATGAGACAAGCTTGCCGTATAATTTGCGAGCTACGCATAAGTCCTTGTTTGATGGTAGTTTACAAGGTATTATGCACACAGAGGTTCCACTTTTGGGCTTTCAAGGGCATCCTGAGGCTAGTCCAGGTCCGCATGATGTGGAGATAATTTTTAAGAAGTTTATTAACCTTATGATGGAGTATAAGTACAGTGAATAAATATAACGTTTTCACTTCAGAATCAGTTACCGAAGGACATCCAGATAAAATTGCCGATCAAATTTCAGATGCCATTTTAGATGGAATATTAGCCCAAGATCCTAGAGCTAGGGTTGCTTGCGAAACTTTTGTTAAAACAGGTATGGTTCTGGTAGGTGGTGAAATTACTACTAATGCTTGGGTTGATGTAGAAGATATTGCGCGTAATGTTATTAAAGATATCGGTTACAATAGTTCTGATATGGGTTTTGACTGGGAATCATGTGCGGTATTACAAGCTATTGGTAAGCAATCAGTAGATATAGCCCAAGGTGTTGATAATGAAGTAACTAAAGAATTAGGTGCAGGCGATCAAGGCATGATGTTTGGTTTTGCTTCACGTGAAACAGATGTATATATGCCAGCCCCCATTGCTTATTCGCATAGATTAATGGAAAAGCACGCTGAGCTTAGAAAAAATGGTACTCTTCCATGGTTACGTCCAGATGGTAAATGTCAAATAACTATGAATTATGATAATGGCCGACCATGTTCGATAGATACTATTGTTTTTTCTACTCAACACTCTCCTGATATTGAGCAAAAAGAAATTACTAGTTCTGTAATTGAGAAAATAATTAAGCCTGTAATTCCTGAAGAATGGTTAACTAAAAATACTAGATTTTTGATTAATCCAACTGGTAGATTTGTTATTGGTGGTCCGCTTGGTGATTGTGGTTTAACTGGTAGAAAAATTATTGTTGATACTTATGGTGGTATGGCAAGACATGGCGGCGGTTGTTTTTCTGGGAAAGATCCTTCTAAGGTAGATCGCTCTGCTGCGTATGCATTACGTCATGTTGCAAAAAATATAGTTGCAGCTGGAATTGCTGATAAATGTGAAATTCAAATATCTTATGCAATAGGTGTTCATGAGCCAACGTCTGTTCATGTTGAAACTTTTGGCACAGGTAATTTAAGTGATGATGCTATAGTTGATTTAATTAGAAATCATTTTGATTTAACTCCTCAAGGAATAATAAATCATCATCAATTGTTGCGTCCAATTTATCGTAAAACGGCTTCTTATGGACATTTCGGGCGTGATTGTTTCCCTTGGGAAAGACTTGATAAAGTTGCTGAATTACAAAAAGCTGTATCTGTATCTTATAAAGAGGAAGAAATATGTTAGTAATGAAGGATGTTTCTGTGAAAAATGATTATAAAATAGCCGATATTTCTCTTGCGGCCTGGGGGCGTAAAGAAATTAGTATTGCTGAAACCGAGATGCCAGGACTTATGGCATTACGTGATGAATTAGGAGCCAAAAAGCCTCTTAAAGGAGCAAGAATTGCTGGTTGTTTACATATGACTATTCAAACAGCAGTACTTATTGAAACTTTAGTCTATTTAGGTGCTGAAGTTCGTTGGTCTTCTTGTAATATATTTTCTACTCAAGATCATGCAGCAGCAGCGATAGCTGAAACTGGTATTCCAGTATTTGCTTGGAAAGGCGAAACTGATGATGAATACTGGTGGTGTGTTGAGCAGACTATTAATGGCCCAGATGGCTGGGTGCCAAATATGTTATTGGATGATGGTGGTGATTTAACTCAAGTGGTGCACGAAAAATATCCGCAATTACTTGCTGAAATTAAAGGTGTATCAGAAGAGACAACTACGGGTGTTGCGCGTCTTTATGAAATGGCGAAGCTTGGTGAGCTTAAAACTCCGGCTATTAATGTTAATGATTCTGTTACTAAGTCTAAATTTGACAACTTATATGGTTGTCGAGAGTCTTTATTAGATGGGATAAAACGAGCAACAGACGTAATGATTGCTGGTAAAATTGCCTTGATAATTGGATTTGGGGATGTTGGTAAAGGTTGTGCACAAGCTTTACGTGGTCAAGGTGCAACTGTATTTATTGCTGAAATAGATCCTATTTGCGCATTGCAAGCAGCAATGGAAGGGTACCGAGTCGTAACTGTTGATGATGTTGCTGATAGCGTTGATATTATAGTGACAGCCACTGGTAATTATCATGTAGTTACTCACGATCATATGTTACGCATGAAGAATCAGGCTATTTTATGTAATATTGGCCATTTTGATTCAGAAATTGATGTGGAAAGTGTGCGTAAGTATCAATGGGAGAATATCAAACCTCAAGTTGATCATGTTATTTTCCCTGATGGTCGCCGGATTATTATCTTAGCTGAAGGTAGATTAGTTAATTTAGGTTGCGCAACTGGGCATCCAAGTTTTGTGATGTCAGCATCATTTACTAATCAGGTATTGGCGCAAATAGAGTTATTTAATAATTCTGGAAAATACGAAAACCAAGTTTACGTTTTACCTAAGAATTTAGATGAAAAGGTTGCTAGGTTGCATTTGGCTCGTATAGGCGCGAATCTAACTGTTCTAACTGCTGAGCAGGCTAAATATATAGGTGTGTCAACTGATGGACCATATAAGCCTGAACATTATCGGTATTAAGTTTATGTTGGGCCAAAAGGCCCAACCTACATAAAATAGTTTTTAACTTGTCTTCTTACATGGGTATTGTTTTTTCATTCCAGCCAAAGCCACTTGGGATACGGTCATTTGATTTTTGTCTTGTAGTTTGCTTGATATTCCGCGGTAAGTATTTTGAATTAATTCATTGATTTCGCTATTACTAAGTTTTTCACCAGCAGGCATGCAAAATAGAGGAGTTCCTTTTTTTTCTGCTTCTTGATTGGCTAACACTAGACTTTCAGCAATAGTTTCGCTAGTTAGCATTAATACGTTACGCGCTGATCTTGCCCATGCTTGAGAGTCGGAATCGGCTTTCATTTCCATTTGTGGTAAATTGTTAACAATATTCATGTAATGATCAATAGTATCAGCTGATGCATTTGCTGTAATACTGAATATTGAAAGGATTATAAATTTGTTAAATA
The DNA here is from genome assembly GCA_030427555.1 of Gammaproteobacteria bacterium. Lineage (GTDB taxonomy): Bacteria > Pseudomonadota > Gammaproteobacteria > Legionellales > Legionellaceae > 2-12-FULL-35-11. The sequence goes on from JAUIBC010000009.1 coordinate 12,183, forward strand.
ACTTACACATAAACTTTTGTCTCCTTATAAACTGTGGGGAGTTATCCATTGTAACTTGAATGCTAAAAATAAAAAAACAAATAAGCTAACCGATAAGATAACTCTTACAGTTAATGATTTAACGGTGCGCTTAGATTGTTCTTTTGATTTAACTAAACCTATAAGACCACTTCCTAGCGCGACTAGAATTAATAACATTACAATAATAATAATAATTTTGGCTAACATTTGATATACTCTGGCAACATATTTGGTTATATACCCAAGATAATTTTATGAAAATCATTTTACCGCGTTTTGCAAATACTTTCACCTTTTCGCGTTTGATGTTGATCTTGACTATTTTTGGAGTAACATTATTTGTTAGTTTAGGATTTTGGCAAATGCGACGAGGGGAAGAAAAGCGACAAATGCTTGTGAGTTTTGCGGATAAGGAGCGTATGCCCGCAATTTTTTGGCAGCAAAAAGATTTTGAACCTCCTAGTCAATATCAAAAACTACGAGTTCAAGGTCATTTTTTGTCTAAGATTTTTCTTCTTGATAATCAATATCGTAATCATAAGTTTGGTTATGACGTTATTCAGGCTTTATTACTAGAAAATGGTCGAATAGTATTAGTTGATAGAGGTTGGATTGCATCATCTAATAGGGGTAAAGGTCTTTTGTATCTAGAAAATTATATTTCTAGCAATGTGACAGAAATTACTGGTATGGCTTATTTCCCTTCTAAAAAAGGGTTTGTTCTTGGTACGCCTTTTGAAGAAATAAGCAAAAATATCGTTATAATTGAAACGCAAGATCCAATTCTAATTAGTAAACTTTTGCATAAATCGGTATATCCGTTTATCATTCGGGAAAGTGAAAATCCTTCAGGACCATTTTTGCAGCAATGGCCTGTTGTGTCTATGCCGCCAGAGCGCCATTATGCTTATGCTTTGCAGTGGTTTGGCTTGGCTTTGGTTACAATTATTATTTTTATTAGTTTAAAGAAAAGACATGCTTAAAAAGAATCATATATCATTTATAATGTTGATTATTGTGTTTGTTTTACCTGGTATTGCAGCATATATAGTCTATAAAAATCCATCGCTACTTAACGCAAAATCTACTAATCACGGACAGTTTGTTAAGCCGCCAGTTCTTTTTTCCGAGTTACCCAAAAGTAATAAATGGCATTTGGTTTATTATTCTGCGGGTAATTGTCGAGAGAAGTGCATGGGAGATCTTGATAAATTAGCAAGAATCAGGCTTGCTCTTGGTAGACGACTTTATGATGTTGATAGTTATTTGCTTTTATCTAGATTAGCTAAAAATTTAACCGCCGAGCAGGAAAGGATACTCCAAGACGTTAACATATTTGTGTTAAAATTTGCTGCAGATAAACAGCAGTATAAGCATGTTTTTATTAATGATGCTGCTTATTTTATCATTAATCCGGAAGGTTATATAATATTATCTTTTGCTGCTGACAGTCCATCTGATGATATTTTTCAAGATTTAAAAAAATTGGTAAATGATTGATGAAAACATTAAGAATAGTTGCTTTTATAGCCATGTTTTTAGCGTTATTTGTAGTAATGCTAGGAGCATATACGAGATTAACTGATGCGGGCTTAGGTTGTCCTGATTGGCCTGGGTGTTATGGAAAATTAGTTTTGCCATCACAAGAAGAGGCCATAAAAGATGCGCAAAAAGCCTATCCACAGATTCCTATTGAGTCAACTAAAGCTTGGACTGAAATGGCTCATCGATATGCGGCTGGTACGTTAGTCTTGCTTATTGGGTTTATTATCTATAAAACATTATTTGGTAAGTTGCGCGCACTTTTGAATGTTCCTCTCTTGTTACCTGTCACCCTGATTTTATTAGTTGCATTTCAAGCTTTACTTGGCATGTGGACTGTTACTTTTAAGCTTTTGCCTATAGTGGTTATGAGTCATTTAATTGGTGGGATTTTGATTTTCACTTGTATGAGTTTCTTTTGTTGGCAGTTTAGTGGTATTAGAGGGTTCAATTTATCTAAGTATAAGAAATGGTTAAATATTGGTTTTATTATTGTTCTTATACAAATAGCTTTGGGCGGTCTTGTAAGCGCAAATTATGCTGGTATTGCATGTATCGGATTTCCAAAATGTAGTGCAATGTGGTTACCAGACTTAGATTTTACACATGCCTTTAATTTATTTCCTGGAATTGGAGCGAATTATCAGGGTGGATTATTAGATAATATTAGTCGGGTGACATTGCAATTTGTCCATCGTTTGGGGGCTGTTATTACTTTAGCTTATATTATATCTGTTAGCCTTTGGGTCTTTTTTACTGTTAAGCAGCGTATTTTGCGTATGGTCGCGTTACTAACATTTTTGCTTGTTAGTTTGCAGTTTTGTTTTGGGATTATCAATGTTGTTTACTTACTACCATTATGGACGGCTGTCTTGCACAATGGTTGTGCGGCTTTATTATTGGCGGCGGTTGTTAGTATGCGTTATTTAGTCTCTTGTGGAGGAATAAATGCTAAATAAGAGATTGTGGCAAGATTATTTGGAGTTATGTAAGCCGAGAGTTGTGTCTTTAATGTTGCTAACTGTGTTAGTTGGCATGTATTTGTCGACTTCTCATTTAGTTGAGGTAAGTATTTTATTACCAAGTTTGGTTGGAATAGCGTTATGTGCAGGTAGTGCTGCGGCGGTTAATCATTTAGTTGATAAGCGTATAGATATGTTAATGGCACGGACTAAAAAAAGACCTGTTGCACGAGGGCGTATTTCTCCAAAACAAGCACTTATTTTTGCAATAACTATGGGGAGTATAGGGCTTTTTATATTAAGCTATTGGGTTAATAGTTTAACTGCAATATTATCGTTTTTAACCTTAATTGGTTACTCCACAAAATATCGTAATTGGTGGTTTGGCAGGCGCAGCTCCTCCTTTACTTGGTTGGACTGCGGTTACCAATCACTTAGATCCTAATGCATTATTGTTAGTGTTAATAATTTTTACTTGGACTCCACCACACTTTTGGGCATTAGCTATATATCGTTATAATGATTATAAAGATGCTGAAGTCCCAATGTTGCCTGTTACTCACGGGATTCGTTATACAAAACTTTATATTCTTTTGTATACGGTGTTATTGTTAGTTGTTAGTGCTTTACCTTATATCGTTGGAATGAGCGGTATTTTTTATTTAGTTAGTTCAAGTTTGCTTGGGTTACGGTTTTTATATTGGGCCATTCGCTTGTTAAATACCGAAGAGCCAGTAATTGCCATGCATACTTTTAGATTTTCAATTATTTATTTATTACTTTTGTTTGTTTTTTTATTAGTAGATCATTATTTGTGAGGTTATTATGCATTCTAAAAATAATGCAATAAAGCGTACAGTTTTCGGGTTGTTATTTTTAATTGCAATTTTTGCAGGTCTTTATAGTTTTAAGGTTGTGCATGAAAATCGTCATCATATAGATAAAGCATTATTTAATGGTACGCTGTTAGATAGGCCACGTAGTATAAGTGAGTTTGAATTACAGGGGATTGATGGAGAGGTGTTTAATAATGCTAGTTTAGTTGGCAATTGGACGATGCTCTTTTTTGGTTTTACAAATTGTGGTTATGTTTGTCCAACGACAATGGCCGAGCTTGGTAAAACTTATCGTCTTTTAGAAAGTCAAAATAGCAAAATTCTTCCTCGAGTTGTAATGATTACTTTAGACCCAAAGCGTGATAGTCTAGATAAATTAGCACAATACGTACGAGCTTTTGATAGGCACTTTTATGGCGCTCGCGGTGAGCAAAAAGCGATACAAGGCATTACTAAAGATTTAGGTGTTGCATACGCGGAAGTCGAGGTAAAAACTTCTACGAATACAACTAAAAAGGATATAGAGCATACTGGCGCGATTATGTTATTTAATCCACAAGGAAAATTAATAGCATTTTTTACCGGACCACACTCGGCAGAGAAAATTGCAAATGATTTTAAACTTTTGATTTCTTAATTTATAAAAAAGCCACATTTGAGTTCTACTTAGGAAAGGTATATAAATTTCAATTATTTCTCGTTATCTCTAGCTTTTGTTTGAGATAACGAGAAATTGTATTAATAAATGTAGATTACAACCCTAATGTATTTTACTAAATATAATATTATTTGTAGTATCTAAGCCTTGAAATTTTGGCTAACAAAATCCCAGTTTACTAAGTTCCAGAAAGCTTCTAAATAAGTTGGTCTAGCATTACGATAATCAATATAGTAAGCGTGCTCCCATACATCACAGGTTAGTAAAGCTGTTACACCTTCAGTCATAGGAGTTCCTGCATTGCTTGTACTAGCTAAATGTAGTTTCCCTTGATTATCTTGAGTTAACCATGCCCAACCTGAGCCAAAAGTTGTAATGGCTGTTTGTGAGAACTTTTCTTTAAATTCATTAAATGAATTAAAGTTATCATTTATAGCTTTTAAAAGGGCGCCACGTGGTTCCCCTCCACCGTTAGGTGAAAGACAATTCCAATAAAAAGTATGGTTCCATGCTTGGGCTGCGTTATTGAAAATAGCACCGGTTGATTTTTTGATTACTTCTTCAATAGCCATGTTAGCATATTCAGTGCCTTCTACAAGCTTATTTAGATTGTTTACATATGTTTGATGATGCTTACCATAATGGTATTCTAAAGTTTCAGCAGATATATGAGGTTCTAGTGAATCCATAGCATATGGTAAAGGTGGTAACGTAAATGCCATTTGCTTCTCCTTAAGTTATAATTATAAATTGGCCAGAATAGCACATATTTCTATTTACTAGTACTATATACCCAAGATATTTGTTTTATTGAAATTTATTATTAATTTAGCGATAATTGCTTACTGTTTATATAATTGGTTTTAAGAACTATGGTAAATGATACGATTGATAAGATTAAAAAACAAATTGCTGAGAATGCTATTTTGTTATACATGAAAGGTAGTCCTAAGTTACCGCAATGTGGGTTTTCCGCGCGTGCGGTACAATGTATTGATGCATGTGGCGTTGATTTTGCATATGTTGATGTTTTAGCTAACCCTGATATTCGTCAAACTTTGCCACAGTATGCCGAATGGCCTACTTTCCCACAGTTATATGTTAATGGGGAGTTAATAGGCGGTTCAGATATTATTGCAGAAATGTATACGGAAGGAGAGCTTGAAAAAATATTGCAAGATGCGGTTAAGGCTTAGCATAACTACGTTATAAAAATTTACTGGAGGTAATTATGAGTATTTTAGTTGGGCGTGAAGCCCCTGATTTTACAGTTGCTGCTGTTACTGGAACTGGAGAAATTGTTGATAAATTTAATTTGCGTGAAAGTATTAAAGGTAAATATGGATTAGTTTTTTTCTATCCATTAGACTTCACTTTTGTTTGTCCGTCAGAATTAATTGCTTTAGATCATCGCATGAATGAGTTTAAGCAGCGTGGCGTTGAAGTTATTGCAGTCTCAATCGATTCACAATTTACGCATAATGCTTATAGAAATACTCCTACTAATAAAGGTGGTATAGGTCCTGTACAATATACATTAGCTGCTGATGTTAATCATTTTATATGTAAAAGTTACGGAGTTGAGCATCCTGCTGCTGGAGTTGCTTTCCGTGGTGCATTTATTATTGATAAAAATGGTATTGTACGCAGTCAGGTTGTGAATGATTTACCAATTGGACGTAATATTGATGAGCTTTTACGTACAATAGATGCCGTACAATATTTCGAAGAACATGGCGAGGTTTGTCCTGCTGGATGGCAAAAAGGTAAGCCAGGCATGAAAGCCTCTCCAAATGGTGTTGCTGATTATTTATCTGAGAATGCTGATAGTTTGTAAGCACTTCTATTTAAACAATGGGGGCAATCGAGTCTGACCCCATTGTCCCCTTTGCCCCATTCTTTTCGTGTGATATTAATTTTTATGTTCTATCATTTATTTATAATAAATAAAAAGAACATTTATGTTTTTTAAATATATTACTATATTTTTAGTTTTATTAAATTTGAATATTGTAGCCTACCCTAAGGACATAGAAAAATTAAATGGGAAAAGCTATCAACAAATAGCCGAAACAATAAAAAACACGTTTGACTCGGCTTTATATACTTTTAATTGTACTATACAAGGCCATTATAGCTCTCGTATGTATCGTCTTCATGGAAATGAAAATTATTTATATTCAGATCTATATCAAGCTTATTATGTAGTAAATAAATTGCAATATTTTGCTGCAAACATTAATGAGGATTTTATTCATCAATGGTCGCAACGAGAAATTAATAACTTGCAAGATAAAAATTCTAATCGTTCGGAGCTAAGAAGCAAGGTATTAATATCACAAGAGAAAAAAAATCTTATATATATTTTAGAAGTTCTTAATTTATTAAGAATAAATGCTGAATATGGACTGTACATAAAAGCGCAAGAAAAATTAATTGCTCAACTTAAGAAGATGGATATAAAAACAATTGCATTAGATCCAGAAATTATTAAGGCTTGGGGGCCTCAAATAGCGAATATTGTATTTTGAGCTTATCAATTTAACCTTGCTGATTATAGGCAAATGTTTCAAGACAAGGTAAAAAATATTTACCAAAATAACAAAGATAATGAATTAAATTTATTACAATATCAAAATAAAATTTATACTCTTACACATATTATTTTAGCTGATAGTCAGTATTATCAATATTTTGTTAATCGAGAAAAGTACTCTTGGATTTTTGAATATTTTGATCATAATATTGATAAAATTATATCTAGATGTAAAGAAGATGTTATTGCTGAGGTTGGAATTAGTTATTTATTGTCAAATCAGTCAAATCACACGGTTGTTAAGAAAGCTAAAAAAGCTATTGCTGATGCTTTTGATAAAACTCACGGCATAATTCCATCAAAACTAGGTAATTTTGAATTGAATACAGGAGAGCATCGTAATATTTTAGCTTACATGCTTTTTACTTGGCCCAACACCGCCCTAAACCCAGGCCCATATTTGCATGATTTTGATAAAATATCTAAATACTTACCTAATTATATAAACGGTTCTAAGATTCATCATCGTCACAAATCTTAAGGTTATTATCTTTGGCAAAATCTAAAATAGCCTGATAAACTTCTGGACTTGATTCTTTGAGTTTTGGATCTAAAACTACACATTTATAGCCTTCATGATTGACGCTTGGTTGTAATAGAGGTGAATAGTGAATGCGACTGTTTTTGAAAGTTGCCATTGTGCCACTCATGCGCTCAGCCCAGTCACTTGGCCGGAATGCTTTTCCTTGAGAGGTAACCCCCTCAATTACAATTTTTTTGTTTTTGGGCTTAGTCATTATTGCACATGAGTACGAAATATGCTGCCAATTATAGCATTATTTATGGTTGATATGCTACTTCTTAAGAAATAATGAAATGTTCATTGTCCCCGAGCCAACGCTTGGTAATTATTTTAGATGTTGTTATATCTTGCTTAATTAACATATTTGCTGTTTGCTTGACTTGGGGAAGTAAATTATGATCTCTATCTAAACGCGCTATTTTAAATTTGCGATATCCAGTTTGTTGTTTGCCAAGTAGCTCTCCGAAGCCTCGGATCTGTAAATCTTTTTCGGCAATTTCAAAACCATTGTTGGTAGCACGCATAATTTTTAAGCGCTCTTCACTATGTTTTGCGAGCGGTGGTTGATATAAAAGAAGACAATGTGACTGTTGATGACCGCGACCCACTCGACCGCGTAACTGATGTAGTTGAGATAGACCTAAACGTTCTGCATTTTCTATTATCATAAGGCTTGCATTTGGGACATCAACCCCAACTTCAATAACTGTAGTTGCAACTAATAAATCAATTTTACCTTGTTTGAAGTCAAACATTATTTGCTCTTTTTCTTGTGGTTTCATGCGCCCATGCACTAAACCAATTTTAACATTAGGTAATTTTGCTTGTAATTCCGCGGTGCGGTGAATTGCATTTATACATTGTAGTTTTTCTGATTCTTCAATTAAGGTACATACCCAATAAGCTTGGCGCCCATCGGTTATCGCACTTTGCAACCTTAGAATAATTTGTTGCTCTTTATTTTGTGGTAGTACAGCGGTTGTCACTTTAACTCTTCCTGGCGGCATTTCATCGATAGATGATAAATCTAAGTGGCTAAAGTCAGCCATAGCCAAAGTGCGTGGAATAGGGGTTGCTGTCATTAGCAATTGATGTGGATGTAAACCATTTTTTTGTCCCTTTTGATTTAGCTCCGCACGTTGTTCAACGCCAAATCTATGCTGTTCATCAATTATAATTAATCCAAGTTTGGCAAATTCAACTTCGGTTTGAAATAGGGCGTGTGTACCAATTATTACCTGGCATTTATGGTTTTTTAGAGCTTGTAAAACTTCACGTCGTTCTTTGGCTTTCATTTTGCCGCTTAATCTTAGAACATTAATGTTCAAAGGAGAGAGCCAATTGCCAATATTTATCGCGTGTTGCTCGCTAAGAATATCAGTTGGCGCCATAATTGCTACTTGATAATCATTGGCAATTGCTTGAAGGGCTGCTAACGCAGAGACAATAGTTTTCCCCGAGCCAACATCTCCTTGTACCAAGCGTTGCATGGGGATATCCTTGCTTAAATCTTGTTGTATTTCTTGATAGACACGTATTTGGGCATTTGTTAGTTTAAATGCTAGTGAATTTAGTAGTTTATTTGCCAATGTCTTGTTAGGTAATAATTTGGCTGCGCGTAAATTTGCGCGTTTTTGACGGGCAAATTGCATGCTAATTTTTTGTGCTAATAATTCTTCAAATGCGAGCCTTTTTAAACCTTGGTGCTTGCCTTCTTCTAATTCTTGTAAAATTATATCAGGGGGAGGATTATGTAAGTTATTTAAGGCATTTGCTAGTGGTTGAAAATTATGTTTAGCAAGGGTTGGCTTATCCATCCATTCAAGTTTAGTTAATTCAGTTTGATGTTTTTCTAGAATCATTTTAATTAGTTTGCGCAAGTGATTCTGGCTCAGGCCTTGGGTTGCAGGATAAATAGGAGTAAGAGTTTCTTCGACTGTACAAGGCTCATCTTCATTTAAGATTTTATATTCTGGATGAACCATTTGGAAACTACCCGCAAATTCTCGAACTTCCCCAAATACTTTGATTTGTTTACCAATATTTAAGCTTTTAACTTGGTATTTATTAAAATGAAAAAAACGTATGGCTAAGATGCCAGTTTTATCTTCTATATAACAATATAAACTAGTATTTTTGCCGCGGTTGAGTTTAGTTTTACATATTTTACCAACCACAACACACCACTGATTAGGCAATAAACATTCAATGGGGGTTATGCGGGTTTTGTCTTGATATCTAAATGGTAAATGAAATAGTAAATCTTGTATGGTATTAATCCCGCACTTACTAAGCTTTTCTGCTAAAACCTCGCCAACGCCAGGTAGTGTCAAGCATGGTTTATTGAGAAGGTTACTGTCAATACTCGTGATATCCATGGTAAATATAGAGATTTGATTGATTAGTTTATTATCCTAGAAAAAATTAATAAAGGCTAGGTCCTGTTTATACAGATAAATTGAAATATAACTCTATCACTACTTTGGGGTTGATATGGGCAGGTATATATGAACGGAAGATTGTTCTTTTCAATTGGGTTGAAAAAGCGCATAATATATGTATTTTATTTTAGAAGTGTACATAATGAAGGAAAAAATTGTAAAATTATTACAGGACTCTCTTGTAGATCTTAAAAATAGCGGCGTAATTCCTGAAGATATTAACGTTAGTATTAATGTTGATCGTACTAAAGATAAGAAACATGGTGATTTTGCCTCTAATATCGCTTTAGTATTGGCTGGCAAAACTAAGCTTACTCCCCGTGATTTGGCAGGATTAATAGTTAAAAAATTAGAAGATAGTGCTGATATTGAAAAAATGGAAATAGCTGGTCCTGGTTTTATTAATTTTTTTCTGAAAGCTGAAGATAAATATGCTGTTATTCGAAATATTTTTGAGCAGAAGCATGCATTCGGCAGTAGTAATATAGGGCATGGTCAGAAGGTATTATTAGAGTTTGTCTCTGCAAATCCAACTGGCCCACTGCATGTCGGTCATGGTCGAGGTGCTGCTTATGGCGCGACTCTTGCTAATCTCTTAAAATTTGTTGGTTATGACGTTGATTGTGAATATTATGTAAACGATTCAGGTCGGCAAATGGATATTTTGGCGGTAAGTGTTTGGCTTAGATATTTAGAGTTGTGTGGCGAGAAGGTTGTTTTTCCAAGTAACGGCTATCAAGGTGATTATGTAATAGATATAGCTCAAGATTTATTTAATAAATATGCTAATAAGTATCAACACTCTTGGTCTGAAGTAGTTGCAAATATTACTAAAGATGAAGTTGATGGCGGTGATAAAGAAGAACATATTAATGACTTAATTGCTAAATCTAGGCAGTTACTCGGAATGGATGGTTTTGCTATTTTTCATAGTAGCGCTCTAAATAGTGTGTTAGCTGGTATTAAGGATGATTTGGCTGAGTTTGGTGTTGAGTTTGATAATTGGTTTTCGGAGAAGTCATTATTTGCTGATGATGCTATTAACAAAGCATTAAGTGTTTTACAAAAACTTGGGCACACATATACTAAAGATGGTGCTTTGTGGTTTAAATCAAGTGATTTTGGTGATGAAAAAGATAGAGTTCTTGTGCGTAAAAATGGGCAAAATACTTATTTCGCACCTGATATAGCCTACCATTGGAATAAATATCAGCGCGGTTATACAAAAATTATCGATGTGTTTGGTGCCGATCATCATGGATATGTAACACGCCTTAAATCGGCTGTTAAAGCTCTTGGACATTCCGATCAAGACATAGATGTATTAATCGTGCAGTTTGCTAATTTGTATAGAAATAATGAGCGTGTCCCTATGTCAACGCGCAGTGGTTCTTTTGTAACTTTGAAAGAATTGCAAACAGAGGTTGGCAAAGATGCGGCGCGATTTTTCTATGTTATGCGCAAACTAGATCAGCATATGGATTTTGATTTAGATCTTGCTAAGTCAGAATCAAATGATAACCCTGTTTATTATATCCAATATGCGCATGCGCGAATCGCAAGCGTACAGCGTCAATTAGCAGCACGTGATTTAGCCGTAAATATAGAGCAAGGACTTGCTTCATTATATTTACTTGATACAAATCATGAGTTAGATTTGATTACTATGTTAAGTCGTTATCCAGATGTAATTCAAACAGCAGCTAAATCTTGTGAGCCGCATCAAATTGCATTTTATTTGCGTGAGCTAGCAAATTTATTACATAGCTACTATAATGCTGTTCAATTAATATGCGAAGATGATAACTTAAGATCTGCTAGAATTTGTTTATTACAGGCAATTAGACAGGTAATAAAAAATGGTCTAAATTTACTTGGAGTGTCTTCTCCAGAGAGCATGTGATGGCGAATAAAACATCTGTTAGAAATTCAAAACGAGGTGATGGGAATGGGGTTGGCTCATTAATGTTGGCTTTTGTCGCATTTGTTTTTGGTTACTTGATAGCGACTATTTTTGATATTAACCAAATGCATGCTTGGATTAATCATAAAATGCAGGCGGAGACTAGTACAAAACCACAAGTGCATGCTAAGCAAGAGCGCCCTAAGCCAAAATTTGAGTTTTATACAGTACTTGCTCAAGATAATCGCAAAGATAATAAAAAGCCAATAGTGGATAGACTAGTAGAAAATCCACCAAAAGACTTAAAGTCGGCAACTAAGAATTTGCCTGTACCAGGAACATTAGTGAATCCAGTAAAGGATGTTGGTTCGCAACAAGCAAATAGTTTATCTAAATACGTTTTACAGGTTGGTTCTTTTAAAAATAAAATAGAAGCAGAGAGAATGCGAGCGGAATTAGTTATTAAAGGGTTTGACGTAATAATAGTTACCGTTAATCAGCAACAAGAAAATTGGTATAGAGTGATGGTTGGTCCAGTGATTTCTCTAAAAGAAGCGGAAACTTTGAAGTTAAATCTTGCAAGTCGTGAACGTATCAATGGTATGATTCGAAAAATTGATGTTTAAAAGGTTGTAAAAAGGTTAAAGAATGCAGTTGCCTACGGTATATGACGATGAATTTTTAATTTCTGGCATAATGTGTTTTGAGGGTTGTGGTAAATCTGTTGAGCAAGCAATAAGAAATTATCTTGTAACACGTTTTCCTAATGCAAAAATTTATATCTCTTCCGGCCCTGTATCTAGCATGCATAGATATCGGGTTACTATCCAGTCAGAATCAAAGGCAAATGAATTAGATTTATCTAATTTAACAAAGGATATTGAAGAAGTAATAAAAGCTAAAAACAAGCGTTTTGACGTTAAAGAAGATGTTAGCTTAGTAGTTCCTATTCGTGTTAATTGGGTAAATATTTTTATAAATCTTGTAGCAATTATAAGTATAGTAGTACTGAGTATATTGTTTCCTCCATCTTTGTTGTTAAGTATTGGTCTTGGCTTAATCTGCTTTTCAGCTACTTTATTTACGGCGCGTGAATATATTTTTGATTTTTTGGCATCTTTAAGTTCAAAGAATTTTTCTAGTATGTCGGTAACAGTTAGCTTAGGATGGTTGTTAGCAATGACGCATGCTATATATCATATGCAATTCATGCCAGCTATTACTAGTTTTGCCATGACTTTTATGAATTTTATTATGCCATTGATTTTGGTAACTATTGTTAATGTTATGGATGAAATCAAGAGGCAAATCCAGAAAAAAGCTCATAAAATATTTTTAAATGGTATTAAATCTTTATTTCCAAAAATGCAGGATAATTATTTTAGTTCGCAGTTGTCTGAAAAGGATGCTGAAACTATTAGAAATAAGCTCCAAAATAAAGCCAAACTTTCGTTAGATTTGCAATCTTATAAGTATGCTGAGCTTGCGAGACATACATTATGTAAAGATATGTTAATTAAGGTTAATAGAGGAGAGTGTTTTCCTGTTGATGGACAAATAGTATTTGGTAATACTTATGTAGATCAATCTATTCTTGATGGCGAACCAGCAATGGCAGCCGAATCTGGTATGGAAGTCAAATCTGGATGTATTAATCTTTGGCGAGATGTGATTATACTTGCTAAGGAATGTGAATATTATAGTACCGCGAATAGAATGTTACTTAAGGCAAATACGGAAGACAAATTAGAAACTGATAATAAGAATTATAATTTAAGTAATAAATTTTACTATCTATATTTTGGGTTATTTGGAGCTGGCTTAGTTATTTCGCTAGTTTTATCTCTGGCATTAGGTACCTTTAGTGTTGGTATGATGCTACAAACTATGGTTGGTTTCTTGTTTGCAATTTGTCCTTGTACGATTGGTGTTGCTCATTATCTTCCTAAATTATTAAAAACTTATCAATTAAATACTGAAGGTATAATTGTAAGCAACGAAAATTTACAGCTTAACTTAGATAAATTTGATGTTTTTGTATTTGATAAAACTGGAACATTAACTAATGAGAGCAAGGTTTATGCTGAAGATGGTATTACGCTTGATTTATGGAAGAAAATATATTTTATTGAAAAGTATTTTGGACGCAGTCATCCTATTGCCTTAGCTTTACAGAGATATTTTGAAAATAAATATAATGATTCAAAAAATGAATATAAATTAGAGATGCAAGAAATTTCTGCCAATGGAATTTGTGCAAAGGTGGATAATGAAAAAATTGTCATTGGAGATGCTGGGTATTTAAGCAAAAAAGGTATTAACCTCTCACATGAGGAGAAAACTAATTATACCGTTGTGTATGTTGCGATAGATGATAAATACGTTGGGAAAATATCTATTCGGCATGAGTTACGCGAAGGTATGCAAGTAGCATTGGAAAAGCTTAAAAATGCAAATAAGACTTTAATTATGTTAACTGGTGATAAATGCTCATCAGCCGAAGGACTTAATGAGCAGTATGGTAATATCTTCGGCGAAAGTACTAGTATTCTTCCAGCAGTTAAAATAAGCGAAGATCTAAAGAGCTGTATATATGCGGAACATAGCCCAGATCAAAAGGCTACTCGATTAAATGATATTGCTACTAAAGTTGGGGCTGCTAAAATATGTTTTATCGGTGATGGTTTAAATGATGCGTTATGTTCTAAAAAGTTACGTAAGTTAGGTGGTGTTAGTATATCAATTAGTGCTAATGATAAAGCAGCCTTTTTTACTGATATAAGTTTAAATGGTAGTTTGGATTATTTATTTCAACAATCAAATATTGACAAACAAGAGCAGCGAATTATTAAGCAAAATAGATGGATACTTGCTTATGGAGCGGCTATATTTTTAGTTTTTTTAGTTGGTTTTCAATCTCTTGGAATAGGGGTTTCGCCTTTAATACCAATGTCAGTTATGTTTTCTACTACTTTGTTTGTACTTTTTAATTCATATCGGACCCAAATTACAACGAGTAGTATTTTAAAGCAACATGATACTTCTAAAGTTAATGGTGTAATGCAATCAGATTTATCTATTGGATTATTGGTTGGTGGAAGTTTTGCATTAGTTATTGCTGTATTGATTGCATCATTATCAAGTTTACATTTATCTTTACCTTTGTTTGTTTTCGGTGGTGGTCTCGCCAATATAATTAGTAGTAGCTTTTTAGTCGCAGCAACAGTTATGCTTGCTAGCTTTACAGTACTTGTTTGTTGTTATATGTGGGAGAATAGCTCTTTTAATTGTGTTGGGAGTCGTGAGATAGTTGATGCAGATTTGGAAACGCCACTTAGTCAACAACCAATAATTAACGGGTTATTTTAATTTGTACGTTACCAGCATTAGCAATAGCGTGCGGTTTACTTACAGAAATTGTAATATTATCCAAGTTAAAATTACTTTTAATGATAGTTGCTACTGATTCAGCTACGGTTTCAATAAGTGCAAATGTATTATTCTCAATATACTCCGTAATTACTGTACATAATTTAGCATAGTCTAGAGTGTTTTCTATTTTGTCATTACATTCACTAATATCTAGGGGGATTTCAAGATTTATACTCAACCGTTGGCGAATGGCTTGCTCCCAATTGTATACGCCAATTTTGGTATTTACTTGTAAATCTGTAATATATAGGTAATCTGTTTTTTGTTTCATTATTGTGTTCGTAATCATATTTTCTTAAATTTTAATCATAACTATATTTAAAGGCAAGTTGACGATCTTGAATTTTAAGTGTAGATTTAAAACATAAATATCAATATTAGATCTAAATATAAAAACTTAGACGTTTTTAAAAATTTTTGGTTGGCATTATGAAAAAAAAGCTTAATTTTACTTTTTTAGGAACTACGCAGCACAGAGAAACTCATCCAAATTTGCTGACAGAGTTTCATTATGCTGTTACCAACTATGCAGAAAGAAATCCTGACGCAAAAATAGCATCTTATTTGTTTGATGGTGTTGGTTGCGTTGGTACAAAAGAACACCCGACTCCAGGCACTTATACTCTTTCTGGAATTGGAGAAAACATAAAACATAAAATAAAAGATTTAGTTTTACAAAGAGAAACTTCTGGTGATAAAAGCTCAATTAAGCAGGATAGGGAATATAATATTAATAATTTTCCAGATGTTCGTAAACAAATCGTAAAGTTTTGGAATGCTGTAACATTAAGGCTTACTAGATATCGTATAACCGGGGAAGGTATTGACTCTTTGATGTTTGAGGCAATTTTATATTTGCAAAATATTATTAAAGAAAATAATGGTGAGATACCAGAAGAAATAAATTTAAATGGATTTAGTCGCGGCGCAGATACATGTGTAAGGCTTGCTCATATTTTGAAAGATTTAGGGATTAAAGTAAATTTATTTTTAGTAGATCCAGTCCCTGGACCTGGAAGATATCATGATAGAAACTCTTATACCATACCAAGCAATGTTACAAACTGCCAAATTATAATTATGGCCAATGAGCATTTACCAGTTCTTAAACCACACGATCTAGACAGCTATGTTTTTGAAAGTATGGCAACAAAAGTTAAGTATAATAATTTTCCAGGAAATCATAGTTCGGGAGTTGTCCTTAAGCCTAATTCGCAAGTTGGTAGTAAAGAATCATATAGATTAGTACAAGATGAAATGTTAAAAGTTCATATTGAGAGAGGATTGTTGCCAGAGGATTATAGTGTTAAAACCGAGTATGCTTTAGTTGGTGATATTTATAATACTAAGGACTTGAGTAAGCAACAAAATTATACTTTTATTAACTTAAATGATTTTAAGGAAGTTATTACATATGATAGGTTGGATGAATATATAAAAGAATATATTAAAAGTAAAAATCGTGATGCGATATTTTTGCAAAACAATACCCTTTACTATTTTGATAGAAGTTTTAAAAGCATTGTAAAAATTAATTATGATGAATTAACCGATAAGCAAAAAGATATATATTTGCATGTTAAAAATGAAATTCAAAATAGCGATGTTATTAAGATTTATCGTGACGATATAGACAATAATATTAAGTCTTTGGTTTCATCGCTTGGATATACTACTTTAAACTCTCAAGAAAAATTTTATTTATATTGTAAGTCATTATCAGAATTTGAGACAAAATGTAAAAGGCCGTTGGTTGAAAGTAGTTATCATCACCGTGACGTCTTAGTAAATCGTGATACAAGTATTCGTGATTCAGAATTATTTTTAGATGAAGGCCATAGAAATTTATTTATAGATTTATTTCCAAATTTAAATGCCTGGTTTTTTCGTCAAGATTATTCTATAAAGCAAAATGAAGTAATTGAAGATTTAAAAAAATTGCAAAAAGTAAATGCTAAATATTCTACAAAATTTGAGAATTATTTCAGTTTTGATATAAATAAGGCTATAAAAGAAGGGCGAATATCAACATCTATTCACAAGCCAAGTTATGCTAAAAATATTTATGGAGAAGAGTTAGGGTGTGATAGTTTATCTTATTTACGTGCTTCTCTTAGAAATGTAGTAAATATTTGTCGGCATGCTCATTTACAAAGCGACTATGACAAAGAAACTTTTTTAGAAATAAAGTCGGTACTTGATAGCACATTTTCCCTACCTGAAAAAGAGGCGGAAGCGCAACTTAATAACTTGATTGAGATAATTAATGATACTAAAAAAACAGGTATTATTTACCATGAAATACGTAAAATAATTTGTAGGCCAGATAAGCAGTTAGACGAGTTTATAAAATCTTTACGTGTACTTATAGAGTCAGTAGAGTTAGATAAAGGTCAAAGATTAATAATAAATGAAATTATTGGTGAAGATATAAATAAAAAAGATTATTTTTTTTCTTGGGAAAAATATGTGAGACTACGAGATAAAGCGATTCATCTGCAAGCAAGTTTGGCAACTTACAACTATCAAAATAACATAAGCGCACAATATATTAGAGCAAGTAATCAATTATCTCAGAAGCTTATTGATTTTTATTCAGAGGACTATGGTATTCCAACTACAGCGGATAAAATTATTAATAATCTACGCTCCTACCAAAGATGGAGTTTGTTCTTTTCATATTTCCCGCTAGGCCTTGGTTTGTTTGATAAAGATAAATATAATAAGGTTGGTTTATTGATTGAAAATCTCTCATCAATTCCTAACAATGCTAAAGATGACTTAATATCTATTGGTAAAATGCTTTATAATAATATGAACAACATTTTTGCATTAGATACTGAACCAAGCATAGCTAAAACATTAGGCAATCAGTTTGGCGTTTTAAATAAGTACTTATTGCGCATTTTAACAAAGGCGATTAGAAGTACGGGAATTTTAGATTTGGTTGCAACTGTAGGTAAAGACTTTGGACAAGATGATGTTGTTGTAGATTCATCTCGAAAATTTCTAAATCGGTAGTTTTTTGCCAAATTTAAATTAAGATCTTTAATGGTGAGTTTTTGTGATTATTTCTAGTGATTTTAAACCTGCATGGTTTCTTAAAAACCAACATTTGCAAACTATATATTCGAGTCTTGTGCGCAAGAGAATCCAGGCACCGGTTGATTATTCGGAAAGATTGGAGTTACCAGATGGTGACTTTTTAGATTTAGTTTGGTCTGTAAAAGATTTATCTGCTGATACTCCGCTAGTTATTTTTTTGCATGGGCTAGGGGGTGACATAAATTCCTCATATGTGGCAAGTCAAATAGTAGAATACAATAATCGCGGTTGGCGAGCTGTTTTTATGCATTTTAGAGGGGCAAGTGGTGTTGCCAATCGTAAAGAGCGGGCATATCATTCTGGTGAAACCCAGGATTTGCATTATTTGTTGCAAGAATTAAAGTTGCGTGAGCCTAATACCAAAAAAGCTATTGTTGGGATTTCAATTGGTGGTAATGTGTTGCTTAAGTGGCTTGGAGAGAATGCTAGGCAAGATTATATTGATGGTGCTGTTGCTGTTTCTGTTCCTTTTGTTCTTAATAAGATTGCTAGTAAAATTAATAGTGGATTTGCCAAAGTATATCAAATGTATCTTTTAAGAAAAATGCGCGCTTTATTTGCAAAGAAAATTGCAGCTTATCCTGATTTATTTGTTAAATATACTAATCCTATTTTTAATTCACGCACGTTGTGGGATTTTGACAATGACGTGACGGCACCAATGTATGGTTTTAGAGACGCTGATGATTATTATGAACAGTCAAGTTCTCGCCAATATCTACAAAATATTCTAACTCCGACGTTAATCATTCATGCATTAGATGATCCGTTTATGACGAGAGATGTTGTCCCAAAAGAAGATGAATTAGGCAAGGGGGTTATCCTTGAGTTAAGTAAGAAAGGCGGGCATGTTGGCTTTGTAGCAAGTAGTGGACTAGGCAAGATTAATTATTGGTTAGATCTGCGAATTCCAGAATATTTGCAAACAATATTTTAACCTAAAACATCCTAAAGGTGTAAAGAATGACCAAACAAGTGTAGCCAGGATGAAATAAAATGAAATCCTGGGAGTTCGAAGTTCGAATCTCCCGGATTACGGCTACGCCTTCATCCGGGCTACGCTTGTTAACAGGAATGGTCGTTATGCTTCTTTCTTCTATTATTAATAAAAAAGGTATTCACTACAAACGTCGCGTTAATGATTATTGTTAAAAATATTATTTGGTTGCAAAAATGTTTACTTTTTGTTAATTTGCTTGCAAAAGAAACTAAACCTATATTTTTTTAACTTAATTAATCGTATTATGAGGTAACAAGTCATGTTAAAAGATAATAACAGTAGTAATAATCCAATAAATAATCCAATTTCAGGCGCAATGACATTTGGACTTTGTGGAGCAGCAATGACTGCTATTGGCGCTGCTATTAGAAAAAATAGTGTTCATAATGAAGCAATGGTAGTGCTTGTTGGTGGAGTAATTACTGGAGCAATTGCAGGTAGTTTGGGTTGCTGTTTGCCAGAGACCAAAGACGTAAATCTCACAATGCAAATTTGTTTTGGGTTATTAACTATCGGCTTGCAATTAGCTGCTTTTCTTTCGGCACCAAAAATTGGTGAACACATAATGAACCTTGGAACAAAGTGGAATACCACCGTTGTGGATGAGTTAATAGGCGAAGGTGTTCTTCTTGGTGGATTGGCAGCTATTATTGCGATTATTTTTCTCTCTATTGGTGGAAAAGCACTTGGCGAAACAATTAGACATACTTTGTGGGGAGAAAATGTTAATAATGTAGTAGCAAGAAGAGCTAACGCGCAGCATATACCTCCTGTAGCGATAGCTGATGTTGCAGATATAGAGGCTCCTAATACAACTGTCGTAATAGGAAAATTATAGGCTATCTATAAAACCTTCAAGTGACTATTGTCCCTGATATTGACATTTTCAAATCTTGTGCAAAAAAGTTATATAGTCTAAACTGTTTCATTTTGAAGTATTTTGAATATAGTGGTTATTATGGATTTCTCTGATTCACTTTTTATGCGCGCTATAGCGCGCAAGCCTGTTCCTAGAGCTCCAGTTTGGTTAATGCGTCAAGCTGGTAGATATTTACCTGAGTATCGGAAGATTCGTTTGCAAGCTCAGGACTTTATGAGTCTATGTCGTAATAAGGAGCTAGCTTGTGAAGTCGCAATGCAGCCTTTACGTAGATTTAAGCTTGATGCAGCTATTTTATTCTCAGACATATTGACCATTCCTGATGCAATGGGTCTGGGCTTAGAGTTTATTACAGGAGAAGGCCCTACTTTTTCCAAGCCTATTCGAACTAATGAAGATGTAAATTTATTGCAAATACCGGATATTAACCAAAATTTAGGTTATGTGATGGAGGCGGTAAAATTAATTCGTCAGGAAATGCCTAAAGATTTGCCTTTAATAGGTTTTTCTGGAAGTCCTTGGACATTAGCATGCTATATGATAGAAGGTTCTTCAAGTAAAAATTTCAAGCATACCATCCAGTTCATGTATAATTCAGCACAGACTATGCATGTTTTGTTAGATAAGTTAGCGACATCAGTTACCCAATACCTTTATCAGCAAATTGAGTCAGGGGTAAATGCTGTTATGTTGTTTGATACTTGGGGTGGAATTTTGAGCCAGCACAATTATCAAGACTTTTCATTGCAGTATATGCAAAAAATAGTTGCTGCAATAAAAAGTCGTTATCCATCTATCCCTATTATTGTGTTTACTAAAGGTGGTGGACAATGGTTGAATCTAATAGCGGATATTGGTTGTGATGTTGTAGGACTTGATTGGACAACAGATTTGGCAGTTGCTAAAAAGGCTGTTGGTCATAAAGTATCACTGCAAGGTAATTTAGATCCGATGGTTTTGTTAGCGTCGCGTGATGTGATTGTGCGTGAGGTAAATAAGACACTTTCCCAATATGGAAAAGACTCTGGTTTAATTTTTAACCTTGGTCATGGGATTACCCCAGATGTTCCACCAGATAATGTTTCGATAATGATAGATGCGGTGCATGATTTTTATAGATAAAAAAATATTATTAATAAGTCTTGTTTATTAAGAAGTATTTTGATAGAGTGTGCACTCTTTGTGTTAGTATTTGTCCAGGAGTTTATGATGGCGCTAGATAGCGTGCAGAGAGCAGAAATAATTGAAAAATATAAGCGCTCAGAGAGTGATGTTGGCTCATCAGAGGTTCAAATTGCCCTCATGACCGGTCGTATTAAGTATTTGACAGATCACTTTAAACAACATAAGAAAGATTTTCACTCTCGTCGTGGATTACAGATGTTAGTTAATCGTAGACGTAAGCTTTTAAAATATTTAAAAAAAGAGAACTTTGAGCAATATACTGCGCTTATTAAAAGTCTCGGCTTACGTGATTCTTATTGATTTTTTATATTAAGTTGAGTGGAATTATGTCTAGGCATCTGCTCTTAAATTTATTATTTAAATAGACTTAAAGGCGCATTTTTGCGCCTTTTTT
>JAUIBC010000101.1 GCA_030427555.1 Gammaproteobacteria bacterium
TATATTGCTTCCCATGATCTTCAAGAACCGATCCGAATGATTACTAATTTTAGTCAGATTATATCTAAAGATTATGCGAATGTACTTGATGATGATGGTAAAGAGTATTTAAACTTTGTAATAAATGCAGGTAATCGTATGCGCGATATGATAGATGATTTGCTTTCTTATTCTCGATTATCAAATTATGATGAAAGCATGAATGTTTTTAAGGGAGAAAGCATAATTCGTGAGGTACAAGAAAATTTAAAGACATTGCTAAATGAGAAAAACGTTAAAATTACGCATGATAAATTACCAGAACTTTATGGAAATCCAGTACAAATTCTTAGGTTGTTACAAAATCTAATTACAAATGCAATAAAGTACCAACCAACTGATAATATCCCTAAAATCCATGTAAGTGCAGAAGAAGATAAAGATTATTGGCGTATTTCTGTAAAAGATAATGGATTAGGAATCAAAGAAGAATTTATTAACGTTATCTTCAAGCCATTTAAGCGCCTTCATACTTGGGACTCCATATCTGGAACCGGTCTTGGGCTTGCAATTTGTAAAAAAATAATCGAGAATCATGGTGGAAGCATCGAAGTAAAATCAGAATTTGGGAAAGGAAGTATATTTACTTTTTCTATTTCAAAAAAACTAAAGAAAAAAGGACTTAGATGACTATAGCTTCGACAAGTGATAAACAAAGGCCAGCACAAGTTCTTCTAGTTGAAGATAATGCTGGAGATGCAATGCTTACTAAACTGGCATTTAAAAATGCTAAAATTGTCAATGAGTTAACTGTAGCTAAAAGTGGAGAAGAAGCTATTGCAATTTTGCTTAAAGAGGATTCTTATGCAACTTCAACAACTCCAGACATTATTCTTCTTGATCTTAATTTACCACAAATGAGTGGTCAAGATGTACTTGATTTCATAAAAAAAAATGAAAAACTAAAACATATCCCTGTAATTATCCTGTCAAGTAGTAAGGCGGAACAAGACGTTATTAAAAGTTATAATTTACATGCTAATGGTTATGTCGTTAAACCTGTAAATATTGATAAATTTACAGAAGTAATTCAAAAAATAGAGGAATTTTGGTTTACTCTGGTTGTTATGCCAGATCAATCAGATTTTAAAGAGTAGAATATACTTATGAACTCTAGAAAAACTAATATTTCCAAAGATGCCGAAGAAATTTTATTAGAGTTTCAAGATTATGCTTATAGAGTATCGCATGATTTGAGCGCGCCAGTCAGGTCTATGGTTGAGTTTTCAAAAATTCTCTCGTCAGAATACGGAGACAAACTTGATGCAAATGCTCAAGAATACCTTGCATTGATTATTGAAAGTGGTCATAAAATGCAGGGGATGATGGATGGTCTTTTAAAATATTCACGCTTAAATTCTTTAAATAAAAATTTTAATCTAGTAGATTTGGGTAAAGTAGTTAAACAAACATTACTTGTTCTTGAAGAACAAATAAAAAAATCTAATGCAAAAATAGTAGTTGGTGAATTACCCTTTTTAAATGCAGATTTAGAGCAAATTTCA
Organism: Gammaproteobacteria bacterium; assembly: GCA_030427555.1. Lineage (GTDB taxonomy): Bacteria > Pseudomonadota > Gammaproteobacteria > Legionellales > Legionellaceae > 2-12-FULL-35-11. The sequence goes on from JAUIBC010000101.1 coordinate 1,545, forward strand.
TTATTATTTAACGTATTAATAGATAACGCAATAAAGTATCAACCAGTAGATAATACCCCTTTTATCAATATCTCTGCTGAAAAGAAAAATGGATTTTGGCAATTTGCAGTATCTGACAATGGAATCGGTATAAAACAACAGTTTCAGGATAAAATATTTAAATTATTTGGCAGGCTACATCCTGACAATCAATATCCTGGAGTTGGTATTGGATTAACTTTAGCTCAAAAAATTGTTAATAAACATGGTGGTAAAATTTGGGTTGAGTCTACGGTTGGAAATGGTTGCATTTTTTATTTTACATTACCATATTAATTATTATTAATGAATTTGGAATATTCTTATGTTTAAGAACCCTTATGTTCAACCGCCACTTAGTATTCTTTTAATAGAAGACTCTAAGGGCGATGCTATTCTTATAGAAAGGGAGTTAAATATTGTTTTTCCTGAAGGATATATTCTTCAAAAAGCATTAACTTTAGAAGAAGCTCTAAATCTTCTATCTAATAATACTTTTCATGTAGCATTGCTAGATAGAACTCTTCCTGATGCTAATGAGTTTGATGGATTATATAGTCTACAAAATATGGCTCCAGACCTACCTGTTATTTTTCTTACTTCTTATCAAAATGAGCAAACAGCCCTAGAATCAATTGTAAAAGGGGCGCAAGATTATTTACTCAAGGATAGTAGCAATGGCGATGTTATAAAGCGTGCGATAGAATTTGCTATTTTGCGTAAAAAATTTGAAGAAACTCTGATTAAGCATGCCAATTTTGATTTACTAACCGGATTAGCTAATCGTTGGTTTTTCGAAAATACACTTGATGTGGCATTAGCTAAAATGCAGAGAAATAAATCTAATATTGCAATATTATTTATTGATCTAGACCATTTTAAAAAAATAAATGATGAATATGGGCATGCGGCTGGCGATAAGGTATTAAAAGAAGTAGGTATACGTCTTAAAAAATCACTACGCTATTATGATACTCCAGCTCGTTTTGGCGGTGATGAATTTGCTGTATTAATTGAATTTGCTGACAATATAAAAAACGTAGAATCAGTAGCTGAAAAAATTATTACTCAGATTGAGAAACCCATTAAAGTTTTTGAAAAAAACTTTAATATAGGCGTAAGCATTGGAATCTCTATTTGTAGTACAGAGCAAAAGATATTAGCTGAAACACTAATGCAACGCGCTGATACTGCAATGTATAAAGCTAAAAATAAAGCAGGAAGTTGCTACTATTTATGGAATGAAGATTAATTAATCCATATCATTAGCCTATAGTAAACTGTTAACGCACTCTAAACTTTTAAAATATTATCACAAATATTTCATTGAATATTTGTATGCATATTGTGCTATAATGAAAATAATTCCAACAAAAAATTTAAAACATGGACATAGCTAAACTAAAAGAAATATTTTCTAATTTTCCTGAAATTAGTCAACAGGATTTGAGAGCACTTGAAGATAAAAAACAAGATCAAGACATCGAGCAAATTAATCCCCTATTTAAATATATGAGCCAAGATCTTGAATCAAATAAAAAAAATTCCGAAGATTTTTTTATATTACTTTCTCAATTAGATCCAGTAGAAAATCTAGAAATTACATATCAAGCAATAACTTATTGGGAAGAATATTTATCAGAGCAGTTCGCTGATGAGCCTGATATACTTAATATACTGACTCATTGCGCAATTGAGTTAGATAGCCCTATTCAATTTAATGCAATGTTAATATTTCTTGCAAAGAATTCTATTAGCGCACAATCTATTCTCGATTCAGGTATATTACATATGTTTGCAAAAGCAAATATTTATAGACCAGAAATCATTATTAATTCTTATAAATGTTTAGCACAAATTGCGAATAGCCTTGAAATAAATAGAGATATTATTGATAATATTTTGACACAATCATCTGAGTACTCCATGCTGGATGAAAATTTAGAGGATAATAAGAAAACCCAATCTCTTTTTAAGGAACGTTCTCTTAATGGACAAGCCGGGAAAGGATTAAAACATTTATCACTTAAAAAAAAACCAACATTTCAATTTCATAAAACTAAACAAAATTGGAAAAACTTATTTAGATTATTTGGTACAACGTGGCTTGAGATGACATTAACCCAAATCTCACAAGAAGATATCAAATTTATGAAAGATGAAATTACTTCTCATTGGTCTGCCAATGAGTGGTTAAATTATTATTCACTCTTTCAAACTAGTGTTGCAAAAGAAAAAAGAGAGAATTTATTATCTTGTATGGCAACCTTAATAGACCAAAATCAATTAACTAATATTTTACCATTTCACAATGAGCTAACATGGTTTGTGCTTCCAAGATACCTAAAGCAAGTTGCAAGTAATAATGATATTTCAAATATCTTAAATAAAACTCCAGTAACAAAACTGTCTATTGTTCCGCTAACAAAGCTTTGGAATATGCCTGAGTTCAAACCATATCAGTCCCATGCTCTTAATGAACTTATAAAGCTATTTTATAACGAACCCACTCTTGCGCCATTCTATAATGAGCTGTTAACCAATATTCATATACATCCTGAAACAGGAAAATTATGCAAACAAAGGGCAGATAACATTAACAAATCACTAGCTAAAACTACCGAGCTCTCTCTCGTTGAAATTATTGAAAAATATCAGAAATTAAAACCAAATATTGAGCTACTACATAATCTTGCTCCGCAAGAAGAAATTAATCTCCCTAAAAATAATTATGAGTTATACGGTTATATTATTGATAATTTACCTGATGACAATAACAAAATAGAAGAAAAACTAAATCAAATAATCTCATATCACAATAACTCTAATTTATCTCCTGAACAGAATGAAGAAGCTTGTCAAAGATTGTTATTAGAGATTTTGGCTTGGATAAAAAGTGACACTAAGCAAGAATTTATTTTAGATTATTTGAAAAAAAATTTTTCTATCATTCCCACCTGGGATACAGATATTGACAATATGTATCTATTGGAAAAAGCTTTCCTTATGCACAATGAAAAGCTTATAACACTATTGTTCTCTAACTCACAAGTTTCTCATGATATATTGTTGAATAATATATTGAAGCATATATCTAATAATGTTTCTTTAAAAGCTTTATTTTTTATTAATCCTAATGCCTGGAAATTGCTTTTAGACCAATCTCAAGAATCAGTCCTAGACTTTTTGAAAAATGAAGACCAAGATGATGACTACTATGACTACGTTGAATTTCATTATTTAACTCTTTTTCCTAAATCCTTAAAGGTTATTTTGGATAATATGTCACTTGAGAACAAATTAGAACTAATTTACCAAAAAGACGATTATGGCTATACCGTACTGCATTTTGCTTATAAGAATCCAATATCTTTAAAAATCATTTTAGACTCATTACCAGAAGACAAACGTTTAGAAGCTATTCAAATAAAAGATCAAGATGGCTTATCAGTGTTAAACAAAGTTATTCGTGACAATCATCATGAATCTTTAAGAGTCATTTTAGACTCATTACCAGAAGACAAACGTTTAGAAGCTATTCAAATAGAAGATCAAGATCGCTTACCTGTGTTAAACCAAGTTATTCGTGACAATCATCATGAATCTTTAAAAATCATTTTAGACTCATTACCAGAAGACAAACGTTTAGAAGCTATTCAAATAGAAGTTCAAGTTCGCTTACCTGTGTTAAACCAAGTTATTAAAGAAAACAAACTTGAATCTTTAAAAATCATTTTAAACTCATTACCAGAAGACAAACGTTTAGAAGCTATTCAAATAAAAGTTAACAAATCTTTAAGCGCACTTTTTCTTGCCATAGTTAGCAAAAAATCTGATGTATTTGAGCTTATTTTACAGTCATTTTCAGCAGGTAAGAGATTAGAGATAATAGAAGATAACTTTCTTCTAATGAGCAATGAGCCAAATTTTTTAAAAATTGTTATAAAATCATTACCAAAAGAGAGGTGGTTAGAGGATATAAAAAAAATAAAAGACAAAAATGGCAATACGCTTCTCCATCTGGCTTATAATGATCCAGAATCATTAAAGATTATTTTAGAGTCTTTATCAAATGAAGAGAGGCTAAAAGCTATAAAACTAAAAAACAAAGATGGCAATACGGTTCTACATATGGCTTGTAATAATATTGAATCTTTAAAAATAATTTTAGAGGCGGTGCCAATTGAAAATCGTTTAGACATTATAAGAATAAGTAATAAAGAATCAAATACATGCCTTAGCAACCTTATGGTGGAAACAGACAAACTAAAAACAGTTTTAAGTTTGTTGACGCTAGAACAATTGCTAAAAGCTACGTTAGATGCAACTAATCTAGAATACAAGATAAATAACGATGATGATTTTAAGAGAGAATATTGCTTAATATCAGCTAAAAAATACTTACAATATCTGCAAAAAAATCATAAAGAATTAAAGTATTTTATAAATAACAGTTTGACGCAAAGAAAGATCAAAATTGTTGAAGATGCTATTAA
>JAUIBC010000102.1 GCA_030427555.1 Gammaproteobacteria bacterium
TTATTGCTACTTTATTGGGAGAACGAGTTACTTGTTCTTCAAAACATGCATTTAAAGTCTTATTTAAATTAAAATCACATTCAGTTTTATTCCAATCGTAAACAATACGTTGGTACTCCTGTTTAGATAAAAACTGATAATTGCCAATTGTTTTATCTTGCTCCAGCACCATTATATTTAAAATATTTACTAAATGAGAGCTCATATTAGCAATTGTTTCTTTTTTAAATAAGGATGTTGCGTAATTTAAACTTAAAAAAAGCTTATTCTCAGAAAACAACACATTGAGCATTAAATCAAATTTTGCATTATTATAAGATTCCTCAGGAAATATAGATTTTAAAAACAGATTTTGTTTCCTGTCTTCTTGAATCATATTAAACATTACTTGAAATAATGGATGCCTAGATGTATCACGTGTGATATTTAGATGATCAATTAATATTTCAAACGGCAGATCTTGATAATATTGTGATTCTATAATTTCTGATTGAATATTATCAATTAATTTATTAATAGTGCTCTTACTGGAAATTTTTAGTACTACTGGTAAACTATTAACAAAAAACCCTATTAATTCACCTAATTGAGGATGCATGCGATTAACAACCGAAGTACCTATAACGACTGTTTCTTGAGAAGAATATTTTGCTAATAAAATCGAAAACCCAGCTAATAACACTGTATATAATGTTACCTTTTTTTCTTGTGCAAAGTTAATCAAGGATTTCTCTAACTGTTTTGAAATCGTTATAACATAATTTTTTCCTTTATAATCAAATTGAGATGGTCTTTTGTAATCTGTTTGCAATGACAAAAAATCAATATTTCGTAATTTTTTATCCCAATAAGCTTTTAATGAATCTAAACGTGAATTTAACTCTTGCCGTTGCCAAATTGCATAGTCAATATATTGTATAGACAAATCTGGCAAAGCGCGAGACTCATACAAAAACTCTAACTCTCGCATGAAAATAGCCATAGACCAACCATCAAAAGCAATATGATGCACCACTATCCCTAAAATAACGCGTTTATTTGTCTTAAATACACAAACTCGTATTGGATAATTACAGCTTAAATCAAAAACTTTATTAATAAACAGTTGCGTTAATTCATGTAAATTCTTTTCTTCGACGTTAACTTCCGTAATATCGAGTGGTTGAGTATTTACTTGCTGAAAAGCCTCTCCATTCTTATTTAAAACAATTTTTGTTCTTAAAATTTTATGTCTTACCACCAACATACGTAACGCATTAACCAATCTATCAAGTGATAATTCGCTCACATCAAATAACATTGGAATATGATAGGCGTTCGTTCCTTTGTCATAATGCTCAATAAAGAACAACCTTTCCTGCGCATATGACAATAAAGCCGTTTCTTTTTTACTCTGCTTAATAAGTGCTAAGGCTTTATAATTATGTAAGTGTGTCGACAACTTATTTATTGTTCGATATTTAAAAATATCATTCACCGAAATAACTTGCCCCAATAATTCGCTCATACGGTGACTAACTTTTATTGCTAATATAGAATGTCCTCCTAAACTAAAAAAATCATCATCTATCCCTATACGCCCTACTTGCAACAGTTTCTCCCATAACTCACAAAGAATCGATTCTAATAATGTACGCGGAGGAATATAACGCTTTTTTTCAATTGCAAAATCATAATCAAGTAATGCTTTACGGTCTAATTTACCATTGCTTGTTAATGGCAAAGAATCCATAGCAATATAAGTTTTAGGCATCATATGTTCTGGCAGTCGATTAGCCAAATAGTTCTCTAAACTTTCTAAGTTATAAGAATCATAATATTGTAAGACCTTAAATACATTCTGATAAAATGCATTTTGTTTTAGAGCTGTTTGCTTATGTGGCATATTATATTTAATAGGAAAAACTCCCCTTTTACTTATAAGCTCCCCTTGGATTTCATAGTCAAAATTTATACCATTTTCTGATAAAGTGCGCTTTATTTCTCCATAAATAATATCTCCAGGCAATACATCTATGCCTTCAGAAAATACTGGAACAAATACAGGCAGCCAAGAACCTCGATCTTGTAAAATATCCAAATTATGCATCGTATCTAATTTTAAATCTAACCAAATCAACAGCCCATATAACCTTGTTGATTTTTGAATCACTAATTTTATCCGATGAGTCAAATTTAGATCGTTACATCTGCGTGATTTGTCCCAAAAAAGAGATTCAAAATCATCTATATTTGATACTAAAACATCATAACCAATACCCTGAACAGACAATCTCAAATCAAACTCATATCCAACGCTTTGAAAAGTGGCTTGTATATATCGATATGCCTTATCATCAATATCAGGTTCTGTTATAGCTTTTTGAGGCAATGAAACTGCGGCTATATGTGTTATACTTGCTTGCGGAATAAAAACTCCATCCGCTTTCACATGTCTTTTTTTAGCATCGTTCAAAATAACAGCCGCGCCCTCAGCTCCTCCTATTGAGCCAACTAACTCCGAAACACAGACATCACAATGCTCAGGCAAATTAATCCTTAAACTATCTCCTAATATTAGTATAATAAGATCCTGCAAATTTTCTCTGTCAATAACTTCTTTAGCCTTTTGATAAGAACTTTCTAAATACTCAATTGCATAAACTTTCTTAGCTCCTTCCTCTAAGCATATTTTTGCTAATGTAATATAAGGACCTGTACCGATATCAACAACAACTTTACCTTTAACTACTTTTTTAATTGCTTGGCGGTATTTTTCATTTCTGCTTTTATGTAATGCCATAATTGAATATAAATAGTCATCATAAATATAATATTCTGCAATCGTTGGCCACCATTTAATAGTCTGCTCTTTTTTAGCTACATAATATGCAACCAAATATTGATTACTTCCACGTTTACAATGCTGCACTGAACAATGATCAATTTTATTGTGGGTGTTTATAACTCGTTCTATTTCCTCTAACTCTACTCTCATACCACGAATTTTAATCTGTAAATCATTACGCCCAATATATTCTAAATTTCCATCTGGTAACCACCTAACTAAATCTCCTGTTTTATACAACCTACCGATACCATACGGATTTTTAATAAATTTTTCCGCTGTTAATTTAGCGTTATTTAGATAACCTCGTGCCAAACCAATCCCACCAATATAAAGTTCGCCAATAACATTAATTGGAACAGGGTTTTTAGCATGATCTAAAACATAGACAGTAATGTTACTTAAAGGCCGTCCTATAATAGTAGAGCGATCATTAGGTTTAAAAGTATGCATTGTACTACACACCGATCCCTCCGTAGGACCATATGCATTAATTAACTGCCGATTATTCATCCATTTATTTATTAAATTTTGAGGCACTTGTTCGCCAGCCACAATTAAAGTATCTAAACCAATATTTAATACATCCATTTGTGATAAAAATGCTGGGGGAAAAACAGCGTAAGTAATACCTATGTGCATTAAATATCCACTTAAATCTCTTGCTTCATGGCGTAAGATATCAGAAACAATATACAACTCTGCTCCAGACAATAAAGCACAAAATATTTCAGAAACGGATGCATCAAAAGCAAAAGGGGAAAAAAATAGAATACGACTGGTTTCATCTAATTTAAAATTAGATACTTGATGTTGAATTAAATTAATAACACTTCGGTGTTCTATCATGACTCCCTTAGGTTTACCTGTGGATCCAGATGTATAAATAACATATGCCAAATTATTAGGGTTGCAATGTTGAAATAAATTATCTGTTGATTCTTTTTTATAAGGTTTGTATTTAATTGAGTCGTTTAAAACAAGTTTTGCTTTTGTATCTTTTAAAATATAGTTAATCCTAAGTTCTGGATAACTTGGATCAATTGGAACATATGCGCCTCCTGCTTTAAGCACAGCCAATACAGCGATTATCATTTCTAATGAACGACTCATACAAATAGCAACCAACGTATCTGCTGGAAGCTGATTTTTATAATGTCGCCTAATATAACGTGCTAACTGATTTGATTCTTCATTGAGCTCTTGGTAAGTCATTTTTTGATCTTCAAATATGATAGCTATCTTATTTGGTGTTTTGTTAACTTGTTCTTCAAACAACTGAGAAATGTTACTATCACTGCAAAAAGATTTAGCTGTAAGATTCCAACGATAAATTACTTTTTGATATTCTATTGGCCACACAGATGGTAAAGACTCATTTTTTTTGTTTATCAAATTGTTTAAATAATAATTGAAATAGATTATAAATCTTCCCGTTGTTTCTTCATCAACATATTTATTGAATGCCTTAAGAGTTACATTAAATCTGTTATCTATTCTTGATACAGTTAAGCCAAATGGAATGGATGTTCTTTCAAATCCATTAAAATCTGCAATATCAATACAGTCCATTATATGGAAATGCACATAATTAAATGCACAATAATAAATCTCAGCTCCACCTAAATCTGATTTAATCTTTCCATAAGGATAAAGCTTATATTTCTCAATTTTTAGTTTTTCTTCAGCTACACGCTGTAGAAAATTCTCCATTTTCTGATAATCTAGATTATTAATTGATATACGTAATGGCAAAGTATTTAAATGTAATCCAAATACCTTATCTCCGCCTGCTTCTTCAATACGGTTATTCATCACCAAACCGGTCACAATATCATCTTTATTTGTAAAGCGTGATAGCGTTAACAAATAAAGGGCTAAAAATAAAATATCTACAGAAATCTCTAAACGCTTTGCAGTATTTATTATTTCTAATGATGCTTTTTGTATTAAATTCACACTTATATAAGTAATAGGTACAGAACTTAATGCATCATTATTTGAAATTAAACAACCAAAATTTGACTCATATTCAGATAAATAGTCTTGCCAAAATAGCTTAAATTCTTCTAATGAAATGGCAGTTAATTCTCGCTTTATAAACTTCTGATACGGCGGTAGCTTTTCTTTTATAATTATATTGTTATCTTTATATGCATTTATTAGCTCTGTAATAAACGATGCCATACTCCAACCATCTGTAATTGCATGATGAAATGAAAATATAAAATCAAATCCTTGCTCCGTAATGTTTGCAATATAAATTCGAAATATTCCGGGCTCTGTAATAACAAATGCATTTGATTTTTCTTGATCTATGAAATCTACTAATACATCATTATCAATTTCAAAATAATGATGCTCGATATCTATTAATCGATGCTGTAAAGCAAGATACCCGAAAACATCATCTTTAATAAAGCTCGTTCTTAATAAAGGATGTTTTATTATTAATTGCTGAAAAATTTTTAAAAACTTCCTTTGATTAAATATAAGAGGAATATTATAAGCAAACACATCATGGTACGTTCCTTTTTCAACTTCTTCTGTATTTGTTAATAACATCCACATTTGTAAATAACTGGCAGGATAAATATCTTCAATATTTTCGTTTTCTATCAATTGTATCAATTTAGGCTGCTTAAGAAGGTCCTCTGAAAGCAATGAGTATGGCTCATAAGCATCAATTTTATGTATTTTTTGATGCTCAGAATTTTCAATAATTTTACTTACAGTTTTATGTCGAATTACGTCAGCAACAGATACGTAAAAACCAATAGCTCGCATTGCTACAACTAACCGTATACTTAATATAGAGTCACCACCCATGCTAAAAAAATCATCATCTACATCAACCTGCTTATGATTTAATATTTCAGCCCAAATTGAACACAATTTTTTCTCTAACGATGTCCTTGGAGTATTAGTTTTTTTTCTACTTGGTTTAAAAATATAAGGAGGTAGAGCCTGACGATTCAATTTACCATTTATCGTTAATGGTAAAATTTTCAGGTATACATATGCGCTAGGAAGCATGTATTCTGGTAATTTTTCCGATAAATATAACTTAAGTAGAGCGTCATCAATCGCCTTGTCACTTACATAATAAGCAACTAACTTTTCTTGATTTGTCACAATAACAGCAACTTGTTTCACCTCTGGATAAGTTGATAATGTACTTTCTATTTCTCCTAGCTCAATTCTAAATCCACGTATT
>JAUIBC010000103.1 GCA_030427555.1 Gammaproteobacteria bacterium
CATATGCCTTGGTGTATCCAAAAATGTCATTACTGTGATTTTAACTCGCATGCACAACAAAATAAATTACCAGAAAAAGATTATTTAAATTCATTAATTATGGATTTAAAACAAGACGTTGCAAAATTTGGCGCTCATCAAATTCATACCATATTTATAGGTGGAGGCACGCCAAGTTTATTTAGTGCTGAGTTTTATGCGCTTTTATTTAATGAAATTAAGAAAATATGTGTTTTTACCAAAAATATTGAAATAACTCTGGAAGCTAATCCTGGCACAGTTGAGCATGGTTTATTTAGTGAATATCATTCTGTAGGTATTAATAGATTATCTCTGGGAATTCAAAGCTTTAACAATCCCCAGTTGCAAAAACTTGGCCGAATTCACGATGCTCACCAAGCATCTCAGGCAATAGAGTCCGCTAAAAAAGCTGGTTTTACCAATATAAATTTAGATATTATGCATAGTTTGCCAGGCCAATCAATAAAAGAAAGCCTAGACGATTTAAAACAGGCTCTCACATTTGAGCCACAACACTTATCTTGGTATCAATTAACCATTGAACCAAATACTTTATTTTATAAAACCAAGCCATCACTACCACATGATGATATAACATATATCGTGGAGCAAGAAGGACTAGAGATATTAGAAGGAAAAGGATTTTCTCGCTATGAAATTTCTGCTTTTGCAAAGCATGGCCGAGAATGTCAACATAACTTAAATTATTGGTTATTTGGCGATTATTTTGGAATAGGAGCAGGAGCACATGGAAAATACACCGACTTAAATAAAAAGAAAATTTATCGTACCAACAAATTTCGCCAACCACGTGATTATATGAATATTCATAAAGGTTACCTTGTTGAAACTAAAGAAATAACAGATAATGATTTAGTTTTTGAATTTATGTTAAATGCAACTAGGCTCGAGCAGAAAATTGCAAACTCATTGTTTACAAGCCGCACATTGCTACCATATAATTTTATTGAAAGTAAATTGTGTAAAGCTGCAAGTTTAGGCCTAATAGAGTTGCGTGAGACATATTGGCAGATTACTTCTTTTGGTCGTCGCTTTACCAATAATTTACAAGAGCTTTTTTTACCCTAGGGACTGTAAAACAATTACGTCAGGACTTACGAAAAACTTCGAGGTCAAAGCAATTTTAACACGAAAATAGGAGCTTTTCGTAAGTCCTATACGTATAAATTACAGACGCTTAATATTATCGAGGACTATATGTTTAGTACGATCTTCTTCATGATTTTTTTGGGATTAAGTTATCTAGCAGGCTCTGCTTGCTCGGCTGTTATTGTATGTAACTTATGTAAATTACCGGATCCAAGATCAGAAGGATCAAAAAACCCTGGGGCAACTAACGTCTTGCGTCTTGCAGGGAAAAAATATGCGATTATTGTGCTTTTAGCAGATATGTTAAAAGGATTTTTACCTGTAATAATCGCACGCATTTTAGGGTATGGAGATGCGGCTCTTGGATATGTATGCTTAGCCACAGTTCTTGGGCACTTATATCCATACTTTTTTGATTTTAAAGGTGGCAAAGGGGTTGCGACTTCTCTTGGCTCTTTACTTGGCTTTAATCTAGGTTTTGGCCTTATTATTATGATTTTATGGATTCTAATTGCCGCAATTAGCCGATATTCATCACTAGCTTCGATTATAGCTTTGCTTGCAGCGCCATTAATTTCATTAAAATATCATGCAAGTTTTACAGCATTTTTGCCACTACTTATAATGTCTTTAATCGTAGTTTACAGACATAAAGCAAATTTTGAGCGATTACAACAAGGCACCGAGTCGAAAATTGATTTTGGGAAATAATGTATGTCAGGACTTACGGGAAGCTAAGACTTTTACGTAAGTCCTGCTATTATTCTATTGGCCAACGGGCTTTGACTTGGATCGCTAAATTAGAATCTTTTTTGCCAGATAATAAATATAAACATCCAGTATAAGCTATCATTACTCCATTATCTGTACAATAATCAAAGCTTGGAAAATAAGTTTCTACGTTTAACTTACTCATGCTTAATTTAAGCCTTTCTCGAAGCGCCCTATTCGCGCTCACTCCGCCTGCTACCACTAATTGTTTAGAATTAGTAGTTTGTACCGCCTTTTTACACTTAATTAGGAGCGTATCAATAACCGCATCTTGAAATGCTTTTGCTATACCAATTTTAGCCTCGATATTTTGCTCACTATTATGCCAACAGTTTAGCGCATGAGTTTTTAAACCACTAAAACTAAAATCTAATCCTGGCTTGTCAATCATTGGTCGCGGAAAATCTGGGAACTTAATATAATTACCATTTGTTGAACTATCTGCAAGCATTGCTAATTGTTTACCGCCAGGATATGCTAATCCCATTAATTTTGCAGTCTTATCAAAAGCCTCACCCACCGCATCATCAAGCGTATCACCAAGCAGTTTATATTTACCTAAGGATTCTGCATATAAAATTAGAGTGTGGCCACCAGAAACTAATAAAGATAAAAAAGGAAATTGTAAGTCTCTTGCTTCTAATTGCGCTACCAAAAGATGTGCTTCTAAATGATGAACTGCTATTGATGGGATATTAAGAGCAAAAGCCAAAGCTTTCGCAAAACAAGCACCTGTCAATAACGCACCAATTAATCCTGGCCCTGCCGTATAGGCAATTGCATCTATATCTTGTTTTTGCAATTGAGCTTTTGCTAAAACTTCATCTAATAATGGAATTAAATATTCAATATGATTGCGTGAAGCAAGTTCTGGCACAACGCCACCAAACTGTTTATGAAGACTAATTTGTGAATGTAAGGCATGCGCTAACAAACCATTTTTCGAACAATATATTGCTAAACCAGTTTCATCACAGGAAGACTCTATACCGAGGACTCGCATAACTTAATTATGTTAAAGAATAGGCTAACCATTTTAACTTATAAACAATAATTCAGCAAAGAAAATAAACCATATTTGAACCAACTACTAATTATGTATTAAAATGCAGCTCATTTTTTGATGATACTGCATACGATTAAAAACAAAATAGTGACATTAATTAAAACCGGCAAAACGGCTGATATAAAAGATATTTGTACCATTAGCTGAATAAATTATATAGTATTTCGAAATTGATATTGCTCCGTTAATTTTGGTTGTTTTATTGTTTTAGATATTCTTTGTAGTTGTTGTAGATTTGTACTTACCATGGCAAATGGGGTCTGATACGGTGAGTAATGTCCCTCTAATTTTCCAGATGATGTTATTTTTGTATATAGCATGTTGCCATGGGCATGATTAAGATCAAAGGCATATTGAACCATATTTATATAATCAAATAATTGCACATCATTTTTGACTGATAACTCTCGCAAATACTTCATACTATGGTCAAATTCATTAGGTTTGTAGCATCTAATTAAATCAAGCTTATGCGCGCTCGTTAAAATACGATAAAGAAAATTACGATGCATACGTTCGTTTAAATCTTCATGTTGGTTAATGGGGGGTTTTTCTTGATAACCTACTTCGTAAGAAGGATTACCCATCCAACGTAATATGTGTTGCATACGTTCAGATGTTTTTACGCTAAAATTACTTTCTTTAAACGCGCTTATTGCTTTATTAGGAGGATATTTTTTCAAGAAAGCAACTAGATGATTTTTAGAGTTTTCTCTATATTTATCATAAATTGTTAAATTAAAAACAGGCGATACTTCACTTTCTCTACCAGTAACACTAAAAGCAGAAGTTACTCGCAGCCATTCACGCTCATTATGACAGATATTTTGACAAAAAGACTTAAAATCTTCATTCAGTGCGTGATGTGCAAAATAATTAATAATTATATCAATATAAGTCATAACACGATGAGTATGAGCTAATCCATGGTTAGGCCTTGATATAACTTTCCCATCTATAATTAGATTAGAGCCATAAGGTTTGCTTAGATACAATTTATAAGCTTCAGTTAAAGCAATAGACGACCAATACCCACCACTTGGAATAACCCCAGGACTATTTATTTCACGGGCAAAAAATGTTCCATTTAAGTTCTCTGTATATAAAAATGTAGAGCCATGAGGAATCAATACCTCTCCTTCTTGTTGCGTTATTACCGTACGACAGAAATTATTAGCCTCTATTTTTGTGCGAGTTGTATCATTATTGTGAAAAAATGGACTTCCAGAAGCGAAAACACTAGCACTCATTACGCCTGATACATATACTGGATTAGCGAGCCTAGCTTGTTTAGTATATTCATCTAATTGTTCACCTCTATCTAATAAACCATGTTTTGGGAAAAATATATCTAAATTGGAAAATGAATCAATAATACAATTATATTCATCTTGATTAATGTTTTTTGCATAAAGATGATTTTTAATTATAGATTGGTACTCACTATTGGTTAATATTTTAGAAACTTCATCCTTAGTAAATATTTTCCCCAATATACGTCTTTGTTTATTGTCTTCAAATTTTAAGCATAACTCATTAGCAGCCCAATTTACTAAACAACCACAAATAAAATTTATTAATAAATTCTTTTTACCATTTACAGGACTAATCCATATATAATGCCCATATTCATCTGCAAATTGCTCCATGCCACGAAACAACAAATTTATATTTTTATATTTTATGCTTCCGTAGTAGTATATAGAATGTCGTGCAGCTTCTGGCAACGAATTTACAATTATATTGTCATGCTCATTAAAAGGATCAAATGCCTCATTTTGTAAACTCTGCATCTGATTACCCAAACGCTCAATTTGTTCATCAGTTAAAGTTAGATGATTAAAGTTTACAAATTTTAGTAATTCATTTAAGTAAATTTCTTCTTCATTTTCAAATTGTAATAAGTATCCACAAGAGTTATCAAAACGTAAATCTATTTTATCTAGATTTGTAACTGATATTTTCTCTAAAATATTTTCGAGATTAATAGTTTCATTAGTTTTATTTAATGGACCTTGTGTTAATTCATTTTCTTCAGATAATTTGTTATTGATTATGTTTTTTATTGCTAGTGAATAAAAATAAGAGTTTTTTGTAAGATTAAAACCAAAAGATATATTCTCAATTTTATGAGTATATTCAATAACTTCTAAAAAAATATTTAAATGATCATCAATATTAGCACCATTGTTGAGCAAAACATCAAAAGCAAAGAATATTTCTTCATTGTAATAATGATGCTCAATCATTTGTAAGAAAAGTTCGAAATGCTCATTAAGACTCGCGCCTATTTTAATAAGAGCAACAAATCCCAAAGCTATTTTTTCATGATTATACGAATATTTAATAATTTGTAAAAAAAGATCCGAATGCTCATTGGGATTCGCCCCTATTTTTATAAGAGCGGCAAACCCAAGAGATATTTTTTCATGATTATACGAATATTGAATAATTTGTAAAAAAAGCTTCGAATGCTCATTGATATTAGCCCCTATTTTTATAAGAGCAGAAAATCCCAAAGATACTTTGTCATTGTTATAACAACATTCAACAATTTTGAAAAAAATCTCTAAATGCTCATTGAGATTAGCACCAACTACAAGAAGAGCATTAAAACCAATAGATATATTCTCAATTTCCTGAGAATATTTAACAAGTTCTGAGAAAAGTTCATAATGCTCATTAATATCAGCACCAATTTTATCTAGTAAATTTAATATTGGTGATATAACGCCAATCTGCTCCTTGATGAATTCATTTTTATTTGCTTCTATTTTTTTAAGGTGATTTGTATAATGGTAACGTTGCTCTAAAAGATTTATTGGTAATTTATTACTATCTTTTTGCACCGCGTTTTCTATTAATGAGTTACAAACTAATATGTTATTTTCATTTTTATAATCACTCATAAATTAGACTAAAACTTCACATAAAAATAATAGAATCGTATTGTACTAAACTATGACTATTTTTCCTAACAACTGTTCTCTTGATTAACATATAAGTAACTTTGATAATTAACACTTGACGAGAAGATAAACTAGCACTAAAAT
>JAUIBC010000104.1 GCA_030427555.1 Gammaproteobacteria bacterium
AATTTATCTAATTCTTGATAACTTAAACTTTCATCTTCAAATACTAAAGCAATATTATTAGGCGTCTTTAGAGCTTGTTCCTCAAATAATTGATGTATCGTTTTGTCATTGGAATATACGCGCTTCGTTTGATTCCAATCAATAACTATTTTCTGATATTCAGCTTGTGTTAATAAATTTAATATATGATGAGGTTTATTATAATTCTGTGGGATTTGTTCAAAAATAAGTTTAAATTGTGATAACAGTTGTTTTGCCTTAGAATCACTTAAATAGGTAGCATCATATTTTAACGCCACATGCAATCCTTTGGCATTTTCCCACACAACAAGCCCGAGTAAGTAATCTAATTTTTCAATTGAACCCCTAAAATGTAATTGCAACACATCCGAATTAACATCGTCTATATTCTCTTTGATTGCCTCTGCTGGATGATTTTCAAATATAAATAAACTATAAAAAAATCGATTGCCATCTTTTTGTAATTTCGCTAAATCAACATAGCTATATTCATTAATAATAAGAACATCTTCTTTAATATCCTTTAGTTGCTCAAGAATAGTTTTTTCAGAAGACCAGTCAACTATTAAAGGCAGGGTATTAATATACAATCCAACACTCAAGTCAATATTTGGTATTGGAAGATCTCGACCAGCAACTGTAGTTCCGACTATCGTTTTATCATCATTGGTATATATATGGATCAATTTATGCCAGGTAAATTGAGCAAGTACATTGAGAGTCAAACCATGCTGTCGCATAAACTGTTTAGGAGCCTTAAGCTGAATAGATACTTCTTTAGGTAGACTAACCACACGCGCTTGTTCAAGATTGACTGAAACATTTAATAATTTGTTTAAGTCATTAGCATGCTCAACGGCTTGCAGTCTATTTTGCCAATAAATTTGCGCTCGCGCTTTATTAGCCACTATATAATCTTGTGCTCGTAAATAGGCATAATCTGAATAAACTTGTGGTACGACATTTTGAATAAGATTTTTATAGTAACGGTGCACTTGGCTGATCAAAATAGGCTCACTCCAACCATCAACAATACTATGATGCACTGATTTTAATAAAGTATAATGATTAGAGTTATGCTTTATTAAATAAATACGCAACTGTGTTGGTCGCTTTAAATCAAAAGCCATATTGCTATCAACTTGCTGCACACGCTCAATTGATAAAGGTTTGTCATAATACGTAAAATTAAGTTTACCCTGTTTTGTAACAATCTGAATAAACTCTTCATCCCAATTAAAATACATTCTCAAAATAGGATATGTTTGGATTACTAGTTCCCAAGCTTTTTTATAAAAATCAACATTTATTGAACTATAATAATCTAACAACAATTGCACACGATAAGCGCTATCATCCGTTTGACTCAAAGCATGATAAATAAAGCCTTGTTGCAAACTTGTTGCAGGATAAATTACTTCTATTTGTCTATCTTGCTCTTGCAATTTATTCAATAAATTTTGACTAAGCTTTACGGTCTTGAAATCACTTGGCGTATAACATGTGGTTTTATTTTCTATTTTTTCCAAACAATGTGCTAATATATCATTTAAATAGCGCTTTAAAACTATGCCAACTTTCTGCGCGAACGATTGTGAAATAAAACTTGAGATATGAAATTTTAATTCACCTCCGATAACCCAACCATCCACATGTAAAACATATGGCTTATCATTTTCTTTTGCAACAGCTCTGCCTGATGGTTCATCAACAATTTGCCAATAACCAGTTTTATTATCAAATTGGCCTAAGTAATTAAACACTATTTCTGGCAAATGTAATTCTGCATCCTGAATATACTTAAATACTCCAAAACCAAGACCTTTATTAGGTATCGCGCGAATTGATTCTTTAATTAATTGTATACTCTCTTCAAACGTTTTCCCTAAAATCAAGTTCACAACATAAATACTCGTAAACCAACCAACTGTATTAGAAACATCCAGACTTTCATCAATAAACTCTCGTCCATGACCTTCTACAGCAATACTTACACCCTTTTTTGTTTTAAAAACCTCCGCTAATGTATAAGCTACGCAAGTTAATAATAAATCATTGATTTCAGTATGATATGCATCATTAACAACCTCTAATAATAAACTCGACGTCTTACTATCAAATATTACTGACTCATTAAATTTTTCTTTAGTAAGATTAAATCTTATATCATTCAAATTTTGCTTGGAAATATTATCCCAATACAGTAGTTCATCTTTATGTAAACGAGTATATTCAATTATACTTTTTACCCACTGACGGTAACTACTTGTTTTGCCACCTATACTTTCTTTAAAATACAACCGTTTCAAATCCTCAATCAGTATACGCCAGGAAACACCGTCAACTATCAAATGATGTAATGCCAAATAAAGACGAGCACTCTTGTCTAAAAAACCAGTAACATAACCAAATTGCCATAATGGTCCTGACTCGATATCAAACTCACTCTGCCATTCTGTAAACACCTTTTGAATAGCGACATCATCCAAGTTTTCTATCGACAAATGATGAATATCAGGCAACGTTATGATTTCCTCGTAATGCTGTAGTTTTTTCTCATTTCGTGTAATAAAGCGCAATCTTAATACATCATGATGGTTCACCAATTCGATCAAAATTGTTTTTAACCGTTCAAGAGATATCTCAGGAATTTTAACTAAAAACGATTGATTCCAATGATTTAGATTTTTATAATTTTCTTTAAAAAAAGATCTTTGTATCGGCAATAATTCAAATTCTCCAGTCAATACTCCTTGTTCTGCATATGTGGCTTTTTTAACATTTAGGACTTCTATCAATCTAGCAATAGTGCGACACTCAAAGATATCCTTAACCCGGCAATCATAACCTAATCGAAGCACTCTGCTACTCACCTGAATACCTAGTATCGAGTCGCCACCTAACTTAAAAAAATCATCGTAAATACCAACTCTAGACACACCCAATACCTGAGACCAAATTTCACTCAATGCTTTTTCCAAGTCTGTACGTGGCACAATATATTTGTTTTTATTATCTTCTAATACATAAACTGGTAATGCATTGATATCTAATTTACCATTAATTGTTAATGGCATTTTTTTTAAATACACATAACCTAATGGCACCATATACTCAGGAAGGTAAGCAGACAAATATTCACTTAACTTTTTTTCCAAAATAGGACTATTACTCACATAATATGCGACTAAATAATCATGCGTGTTTTTTTTAGTTTTTGCGAGAACCACACTTTGTCTGATAGATGGATAAGTAGACAAAACACTTTCTATTTCCTTTAACTCAACTCTAAATCCACGTATTTTAACTTGAAAATCATTTCGGCCTATATATTCCAAATCTCCATTTACCAACCACCGCACTAAGTCACCTGTTTTATATAATTTACCACTTCCAAATGGATTATTGATAAAACGTTCTGCTGTTAATTCAATTTGATTTAAATATCCACGTGCTAATCCAACTCCACCAATGTAAAGCTCACCAACTACCCCAATAGACACTGGATTTTTTACTTTATCTAAAACGTATAATTTAATATTTTGAATTGCTTTTCCGATGTAAACCTCTTGATTTGGTTTACAATCAAAACATGTGACATCAATCGAAGCTTCAGTTGGACCATATAAGTTAATCACTCGTGTTGAAGAAAAACAACGTTTATAAAAATCTTCAACTTGCCTTAAAAGCAAAGCTTCTCCACTACAAAAAACATAACGCAAAGAATTAGGCAAATACTTATTACATACCTCAAGCATATATGTAAAAGCATTTAACATACTAGGCACAAAATGAATAACTGAAATACGCTGTTTCTCAATTAATTCATATAAATATTCCGCATCTTTATGACCTTCATTTTTCGCTATTACCAAACAAGCGCCGCTCCAAAGACCTAAAAAAAACTCCCATACTGAAACATCAAAACCATATGGTGTTTTTTGTAATATAATATCTTGCTCATCGATAAAATACCTAGAGCGCATCCAATCAATACGATTAACTATTCCTTGGTGTTCTAACATCACTCCTTTTGGTTTTCCTGTTGTTCCAGATGTATAAATGACGTATGCTAAATCATGAGGAGCGCTGTATTGTGGTAATTTGTCAGTTGATTCATTTTGATATGGTTTTTCTTTAAGCGAATCATCCAATATTAATTGTACTTTTGTATCTTGTAAAATGTATTCAATCCTAGCCTTAGGATAATTTGGATCAATAGGAACATAAGCACCTCCTGCTTTTAAAATGCCTAAAATGGCTACTATCATATCCATGGAGCGACTCATACAAATCGCAATCAACGTATCTGCAGGTAAATTATCGTGATAATAATGTCGAATATAACGCGCTAATTGATTAGATAATTTATCTAATTCTTGATAACTTAGACTTTGACCTTCAAATATTAAAGCAATATTATCAGGCGTCTTTCCGGCTTGCTCCTCAAATAATTCATGTATTGTTTTGTCATTAGGATACGCGCGTTTCGTTTGATTCCAATCATGAATTATCTTTTTATATTCATCTGAAGTTATTGACTTTAACTTGGATAGCTCTAAATTTTTTTTCCCTCTAGCATCAAAATCCATTTAACTCTCATTATTTTATTTTTAATAAAAATATACCACAAACCACATGTTTTATTTTATATACTTTTAAATAGTTATCCCATATTCCACAACAACCTAAGTTAATCAGTGCTTAAGCAAAATTAATAAAAACTGAAAGCCTTAACTTCTTGAATCAAATAATTCCTTCGATTATAGGTTATATATATACGAGAGGAACCAAATTAGTGATATTGTAATTTTTAAACTATTAAATTATATTTTCTAAGAAACCATGCTAATAAAGAATTATTAAAATGCATCCTATAAACACTCATGATTTTGAAAAAATCGCTGAAACCATATTACAAAAATCTATTTATGATTATATTTATTCTGGTTCGGGGGATGAGTATACATTAATTCGAAACAAAACATCATTCCAAAGTATTCAAATGATTCCCAGATTGTTTGGTAATGTATCTTCTATTAATACTGAAATTCGATTATTTCAGCATACGTTATCTTTACCACTTTTTATTTCACCCATGGCTTTCCACTGTCTTGTCCATCCATTAGGTGAAATGGAAACGATTGCCGCAACAAAAGAGCTAGGTATTGGAATGACTGTCAGTACATTAAGTTCCGTTAGCCTCGAAGATATTGCAACAAAATCGACCTCCCCACTTTGGTTTCAATTGTATATTTATAAAGATCGAGCTATTACTCAAACACTCATTCAACGAGCTGAATTAGCAGGATATAACGCATTGGTTATTACTCTAGATACACCAATTATGGGAAAGCGTGATCGTGATATTCGTAATCAATTTCAATTACCGAATGGCGTTTCGGCCAAAAATTTTGTAAATAAAAAACTATCTTGTATCCAAGATAACAAAAATAGATCAAATATAAAAAATTATACGGACGAATTATTTGATCGCACACTCTCTTGGAAAGATATTGAATGGATTCAATCAATAACAAACTTGCCTATTATTTTAAAAGGAATCATGCATAAAGATGATGCTGAGTATGCTGTCAATTTAAAAATTTCGGCCATCATTGTTTCCAATCACGGAGGCCGTCAATTGGATGGTTTACCCTCAACAATCGAAGTCTTACCTGATATAGCCGAGCGAGTCAATAAAAAAATCCCCATTCTAATTGATGGCGGCTTTCGACGAGGAACAGATCTATTTAAAGCCATCGCATTAGGTGCCGATTGTATTATGATTGGAAGACCTGTGCTTTGGGCTCTTACATACAATGGTTGTAAAGGCATAAAACAATTAATTGATATTTATCATAAGGAGTTGATGGAAACCATGATTTTATGTGGTTGCTCAACCATAAACGACATTATCATTCACGGAAAAAATATGATAAAGTTCAAACAATGAAAAAAATTGCTTATATTGAATTATACGTCTCGAATTTGCAT
>JAUIBC010000105.1 GCA_030427555.1 Gammaproteobacteria bacterium
GATGAGTATTACATATCCATTGTAATAATTCATGCGTGACTATTCCGATAATGCGTTGTGACTCATTACTACTATAGTATTGCATTGCAGGAATATTGAGCTTTTCTTTAGAAATTATATTGGAATAATAGCTTATTGGTAATCGGTAAAGTGGTTGTAAATTATCATTATTTTGATGATTGATATTTTCCTCTGGATGATTTTCGAATACAATCTTATTTAAAAAACTGCGAAAACTGTTTTTTGTTGCTGATTTTGTTTGATGATCTGTTAAATATAATCTTGTTTTAGCTCTTGTAACTGCTACATATAGAAGTCTTTGTAATTCATAATTTGTTTTTTGTTCATCTAATTTTTTTAAGTAATTGTAAAGCTTACATTGCTCATCAAAGACGGCCTTAATAGGTGAAAATAGAAAAATATCTTCCCCATTTTCATCTGGAAGATTTAATGTGCGGAATAAGCTGTTATCTTGATTAGAAGACTTTGCTCCAAGTCCAGGTATTATAACACAATCAAACTCCAATCCTTTGGCTTTGTGAATGGTCATAATTTGTAATTGCGCTGCAGAAGATTGCTTAGCATATAGGGTATTTAATTGCTCATTTAATAAACCCCAATCATTAACTTCCCCATCACTAAGAAATTGTTTGAGTAATTGCCAGTATTGTTCAAGATCTTCTTGTTGTTGTGGTGTTAGGATGTACTCAGACTGAAGATTGATTAGTGTTGCTTTTAGCCAAATTATAGTGTCAGTTTGTGCGCGGCAATTTAAGGCATTATTTAAAACGGCATAAGCAAATTGGGTGCGTATAATACCGTCTGTTGAGATGTTTTCTATTTTGTTTAAATTTGTTAATGCATGGAAAATAGATTTCTGTGGAGCATAACTTGCAATTGCTAATATGTCTTCTAATTTTAATCCACAAAAAGGGCTTCTTAACAGACTTAGCCATGCTAATCTATTAGCTGGCATTAATAAAGCTTGGGTTAGGCTATGTAAATCACGTATATGCCATTGCTTCGTTAATAAATCAATATCAACACCTTGGTAAGGTAGAGATTTTTCACGAATTTGATTTAAAATATGAGTAAGTTGTTTGCGAGATCTGACTAGAATCGCAATATTTGATGTTGGATTTTCTTGTAATTCTTTGATTATAGTTTGTGTTATAAATATAGCTTCTTGATGCGCATCTATGAATTCGTGGGCTTGAATAAAACTATTGTGTTTTTCAAGTTGCGTTGGTACAGAATTAGAATATTTAATCGCTCCAGAACTTATATTGTCATTGGCTGGAAATATATCTTGAAAGTTATTATTAACCCAATTTACAATTTTACCATCAGATCTAAAGTTACATGTTAAATTTAGAGATGTAAGCTTTAAGTTTGCAATGCCGTTAATTTTAGCTTTCAAAAATAATCCTACTTCAGCACCACGAAACCTATAAATAGACTGTTGTGGATCTCCTACTATAAATAAAGTACGACCATCATTCTCTTCCCAGCCATGAACAAGCTTACTAAGTAATTGAAATTGATTTAAGGAAGTGTCTTGAAATTCATCAATCAAAATATGCTGAATTTTATTATCTAAATATAAAGCTAGATTAGTAGGGTTAAGATCATCTCCTAAAGCTAGAGATGCTTCATTTGCTACTGCAACAAAATCAACTTGATTATTTTGGTTAAAGATAATCGTCAAATTTGCAACTAATAGTGGTAGTAAATTAAATAAAGATTGCAATATTTCCCATTGCTGATAACTATAATTTGGATCTGGTAAATTTTTTATGTGGATTAAAGCTTCAGTAAAACTTGGATTATTATTTAAAATTTCTAATAAATCTTTACTGTTTGATTTTAACATTTGATAATCGGCATCAGAACACATGCCTTTTTTTAATCCAATATGATGGTCAAAAGATTTGCGTAATTTATTATTAGAAGTTAATAAAATAGAGCACAATTCGTCAGCAGTTTTATTATTTAGTTTGGTAAAAGATTTAATATTAGCTAATTCAGAGTCATGCTTTCCAATAACATTATATAATTTTTTAATTAAATTTAATAATTCTTGTTCGAGATCGTAATCTAAGCATTGAAAAAAATTCCTAATCGCATTTTTTTCAATTAATTGAATAGCCTTTTCAAAAGTTTCTTTATTTTGATGTTTTGCAAGGAATAACTTTTCCAACCATGTATCTCTCGATGTTAATAAATCTGCAAATAATTTTAATAAGTTATCTTGACGATTATTTACATGAGCCAATAGATTCTGTAAATCTTGCTTATAGTTATCATCTTGGGCAGCATATATTAAACATTCACGTGCCGCAAGTTGATATATTTGTTGCGGATTTGTGCAAATGTCAGCAAATGCAGTTTCGCTTTCTTGAATAAATATTGCGTTGGCAAGAGTTTGACATAATGAGTCAATAGTTATTATTTTTAAACTATTGGGTTGTTCAAGAATATTCCACTCAAGTTTATTTGAGCGAGATATTGCAGATGTTGCATACTTGTAGGTTAGTTTTTTGTGTTCTGATGTTGGTTCTATATTATTACTGGCAGATTTTAATGCATCTAAAATCCTTTCGCGCATTTCATTAGCGGCTTTTTTAGTAAAAGTTATACAAATTATTTCTTCAGGCTTGCTGACTCTGCTTAATAAACGTAAATAACGTTGGGTTAATACCTCAGTTTTACCAGAACCAGCAGGAGCTTGTACAATATATGATTGTGAAGGATCAGTTGCAAGCTCTCTTTGTCTTGCATCTATAAGACTCATTCTAAAAATATTTCCTGCGCTGGAGGGCGTAAGTTATAAGAAGAACTCATACAATGTCCATATGCGCCAGCATTTGCAATTAATATTATGTCATTTTCAGATGTTTTAGGTAACATTCGATTATAGCCTAAAGTATCTCCCGATTCACAAATAGGCCCAACAATGTGCGCAAAACCAGAGTTTGTTTGATTAATACGGGTTAGATTTACAATATTGTGATAAGCTCCATATAAAGCCGGACGAACTAATGAATTCATACCTGTTTCAATACCAATAAAATTAACTTTGCCTTTTTCTTTACACTGTGTAACTTTAGCAAGTAATACACCACTTTCAGAAACAAAAAATCTACCAGGCTCAAGCCAAAATTTAAATTGTGAATAATTATTTTTAACAATCATTAAAGATTGATCTAATAATTTAAGATCTATAGAATGCTGCCCAGGTTTTTCAGCTACCCCCAAACCTCCGCCAAGATTTATATATTTAATATTTGGGAAGCGCTCGGCTAATTTAGCTAGCATTAAGGCAGTTTCCTTCCAAAGTTCAGAAGATAAAATACCACTTCCAGCATGCGAATGTAGGCCAATTACATTAATTTTATTTTTCTCGATGATAGTTAAAACTTTATCAATATCAGAAATGGATATACCAAATTTTGACTCATTACCACCAGTACAAACAAACTTATGATGACCAGTACCGCAACCAGGATCGATTCTTAAAATTATTCCATTACCATTAAAAACTTTTGGCCATTGTTCCAGCGGATATAAGCTATCAACAGTTAAATAGCAGCCAGTGCTAAGAGCGTATTCATATTCATCTTTTGCAGCGAAGTTTGGGGTAAATAAAACTTTCTCTCGATTAATATTTGGAAATAAACTTAAAATTAACTCTAATTCTTGACGTGAAACGCACTCAAATCCTATTCCATGCTCATTAAGATTACGTAGAATATTTTGATTTGCATTGGCTTTGACTGCATAAAATATTTCATCTATAGATTCTAAGGATTTTAACTCTTTAGCTTTGTCGTCTTGAGTTTCTTTATTATATACATAACAAGGAGATTCTTGCTTAGCAATCGCTAGTAATATATCTTTTTTCTTTTCCCACCAAGGAGTAGGGCGTTTAACAGGATCGCCAAACTCATCATGCCAACTTTTGGAATAGTAAAAACTTTGCGGATTATTCTCAATTAATAAAGCATGTAAATCATGACATAGTTTTTGCGATTGCGATTCATCAACTACAAAAGTAAGATTTAAGTCATTAGAGGCTAATGACATCAGATGCACTTGTTTGTTATCAAATAGCTCAAGAGTTGAGCCTAGTTGCGGTAGGACTCTTCTAATATCATGCCCAACAAGGCTTACTGCACTACAAGGTTCAATTATCTTTGCTTTACAAAAAACATTTAACTCAGCTAGTAGATATTCGAGCGTTGTACGATTTGGTTGAGAATCACTACTATCTAAAGATATGGTAATGTTTGACTCAGATGTTGCTATTAAGTCTACAGAATAACCATATTTTTTAAATACATTAAATACATCTGCTAAAAATCCAATTTTTTGCCACATATTTATTGTATCAATAGAAATTAAGGATATGCTATGTTTTATTAATACTGATTTTATTGGCGGAGCCTCATCGTCACTTTCGCGAAATATTCTAGTTCCTGAATGTTCAGGCATTTTTGAGTATTTTACTAGCATGGGGATGTTTGCTTTACGTACCGGAGGAATACAAAGCGGATGAATAACTTTCGCACCCATTGAGGCAATTTCTTGCGCTTCATCATAGTTGAGTTTCTTAAGAAGTCTTGCGTGCGGCATTTGATGCGGATTAGCCGTGTATATACCAGGGACATCTGTCCAAATTTCACAAGCACTTGCTTTAACTATTGATGAAAGCAAAGCTGCCGATGTATCAGAACCGCCGCGTCCAAGAAGTACAGTTTCACCATTTGGAGTTGAGCCGATAAATCCTTGAGTTATAATGGCTTTTTGTGAACAATTAGTTAGTTTTTCAGTTAAATCTTGATTATAATCACTACTACATTTACTAGCACAATAATTAGTTATTTCACCAATTATATCAGGAATGGCAATTATTGCCTCACGAGCATCAAACCATAAACAATCAATCCCATTTTGGTTTAAAAAAGCATGCCCAAGTTTAGTAACCATTAATTCACCTTGGCTTAGTATTTGTGCTTTTGTTTGTGGTGGGGCTTGCTTAAGTAATGCTATTCCGGTTAATAATTTTTCAAGAGTTTTTTCTTCATTTTCTATTAATGATTTATTAACTTCTAGTTCATTAGCAAGTTTTCTGTAACTTGTAATCAAGTTTTCATAAAGATCGTGATGTTTATCGATTAAAGCTTCATCAATCATTTTTTCTAAATTATTTGATGCTTGCACCATTGCTGAGCATACTATGATTGGTTTAACTTCATTATTTAAATGTTGTTGTGCGATGCGTAAGATATTATCCCAGTTTTCCCTAGTTGATACACTTGTACCGCCAAATTTTGATACTATTAAGGTCATAAAAATTAGTTTTTTAACATTATATATTTAGAACATTAGCATGAGTTATAGTAAAAATACAAGAATGCATCTTGATTTTTAATGCAAATGTAGATAATCTGGCGAATTTAAATAAATTTATATCAACTGGATTTTTACTATTTTCTTAAAGATAAATTATTATCCAATATTTTAAAATAGTTAAAGTCTAACATAAACAATCCAATTTTTATGAAAAGAAATCAATTTAGTTATACTTTACCAGAAGAATTAATTGCCAAATATCCTTTAGCAAATAGAAGTGACTCGCGTTTACTAGTTTACGATAGATCTACAGAGGAAATTACACATAGTACATTTAAATCATTAGTCGATTTTTTTAAAGCTGGTGATTTATTAGTTTTTAACGACAGTAAAGTAATACCGGCTAGATTTTTTGGAGTTAAAGAAACTGGCGGTAAAGTTGAGTTTTTAATTGAAAGGATAGAGGAGCAACGCCGATTTATTGCGCATATAAAAGCAAGTAAAGCGCCTAAAAACAATTCTATTATTTATCTAGAAAATGATGCGCAAATTACGGTGCTTAGTAAGCAAGATGGTTTGTATTTATGTGAAGCAAATATAGATATCAATATTGTGCTTGATGCAGTTGGACATATTCCTCTACCATTATATATAGAT
>JAUIBC010000106.1 GCA_030427555.1 Gammaproteobacteria bacterium
CATTACTGGTGGTGTTGTATCTTCATTAGGTAAAGGTATAGCCGCAGCATCATTAGCAGCAATTTTAGAAGCGCGAGGTTTAACGGTTACCTTGATAAAACTGGATCCATATATCAACGTTGATCCTGGTACAATGAGTCCTTTTCAGCATGGAGAAGTATTTGTTACTCAAGATGGGGCGGAAACAGATTTAGATCTTGGTCACTATGAGCGTTTTGTTCGTACGACTATGACCAAGATGAATAATTTTACGTCTGGCAAAATATATGAAAACGTAATTAAAAAAGAACGCCGTGGTGACTATCTTGGTGGAACAGTGCAAGTTATTCCACATATCACTAATGAAATTAAACGTTGTATTAAAGCCGGTGCTAATGGTTTTGATATAGCTATGGTTGAAATTGGTGGTACAGTTGGTGATATTGAGTCATTGCCATTTTTAGAAGCAATTCGTCAAATGCGGATGGAAATTGGTAGTGATGATACGTTATTTGTGCATTTAACTTTGGTTCCGTATATTGCTACATCCGGCGAGACTAAAACTAAACCAACGCAGCATTCGGTTAAGGAATTACGTTCGATTGGTATTCAGCCTGATATTTTAATCTGTCGTTCGGAAAAACCTTTATCTAGTCAGGATAGAAATAAAATTGCTTTATTCACTAATGTTGAGAAAGATGGAGTTATTTCTTTGCGTGATGCAAAGAGTATTTATCAAATTCCAATTTTATTACATGAGCAATTGCTTGATGAAATTGTAGTTAAAAAGTTACGGTTATCACCAAAGCCTGCAGATTTGAGTGAGTGGCAACAAGTTGTTGCAACTGAGTCAATAAAGAATAAATCTGTAAAAATAGCTTTAGTTGGTAAATATGTTGAATTAACGGACGCATATAAATCCATAAATGAAGCATTAATTCATGCTGGGATTCATTCGCAAACTAAGGTAGATATTGTTTATATTGATGCGGATTTAATCGATAAGCATGGTAATAGCTTGCTTGAATGTGTGGATGCAATTTTAGTTCCTGGTGGTTTTGGGGAGCGTGGTGTTGAAGGGATGATTAAAGCTATTCAATATGCGCGCGAAAATAATATCCCATTTTTAGGTATTTGTTTAGGATTACAAACTGCGGTAATTGAGTTTGCGCGAAATGTTGCTAAGTTAAATGGCGCAAGTTCCACTGAGTTTGATAAAACTACATCCTATCCTGTAGTTGGTTTATTAAGTGAATGGATGTCAACAGATGGCAAAGTGCATTTGCGTGATGAAAATACAGATTTAGGTGGTAGCATGCGTTTAGGTGCACAGATTTGTAAATTAAGTGCTGATTCAAAAGCTGCAGAAATTTATGGTAGCGATAGTATTGTTGAAAGGCATCGTCATCGATATGAAGTGAATAATAACTTTGTAGAAGCATTGGTTAATGCTGGTTTGTATATTAGCGGGCGATCTGCTGATGATTCTTTAGTAGAAATGATAGAGCTTGAAAATCATCCTTGGTTTGTTGCGTGTCAATTTCATCCTGAATTTACATCTACACCAAGAGATAGCCATCCATTGTTTTTAGCATTTGTGTTAGCCGCTTGTGATTATCATATGCAACATAAGGAATAATGATGGAAATTTGTGGATTTGAAATAGGGATTGATAAGCCTTTATTTGTTATGGCTGGGCCTTGTGTTATTGAAAGCGAGGAGTTGGCTTTAGAAACAGCAGGTTACCTTAAAGAGATTTGTAAAAAGCTTGCTATTAATTTTATTTATAAATCATCATTTGATAAAGCCAATCGTTCTTCAATATCTAGTTTCCGTGGTTTAGGTATTGAGAAAGGATTACAGATTCTTGATAAAGTTAAATCACAAGTAGGTGTTTCAGTTATAACAGATGTCCATGAAGATACTCCGCTTGCAGAAGTTGCAAGTGTTGTAGATATTTTACAAACCCCAGCTTTTTTATGTAGACAAACTAATTTTATTCAACAGGTTTGTAGTTTATCTAAGCCGGTAAACATTAAAAAAGGTCAGTTTTTAGCGCCATGGGATATGCAAAACGTTGTAGATAAAGCTAAAGCGACTGGTAACGATAAGATTATGGTTTGTGAAAGGGGAGTTAGCTTTGGCTATAATAACCTTGTCTCAGATATGCGTTCGTTAAAGATTATGCGTGATACTGGATGTCCAGTAATTTATGATGCAACACATTCAGTACAATTACCTGGTGGGGGCGGAACTGTTTCAAGTGGTCAACGTGATTTAGTTCCAACTCTTGCGCGAGCTGCGGTTGCGGCTGGGGTTTCTGGCATATTTTTAGAAACTCATCCAGATCCAGATAAAGCATTAAGTGATGGCCCAAATAGTTGGCCACTTGCGAAAATACAACAGTTACTTGAGCAATTAATTGAGATTGATGCTGTGGTTAAAAAGCATGGTGAGATTGTTTGAGCGATTTAAATTATAGTATTTTCCCATAAGCGTTTTAAAAATGTTTCCCAATGTAGAATGTCTATATGATTTTTTTTGCGTTCGATTTTATCGAAACTAATGATTATATATTTTTTGCAAATATTTTCTTCAGATAATAAATTTAAATTTTTTAAATGTTTATCATGAATTTGCGTGCTAGTTTTTACTTCAATTGCAATATCATCACCAATAATAAAATCAACTTCAGCCCCATGGGTAGAACACCAATATGCTAGTTTTTTATTTAGTCTTTTATAATCTAACCATGCTCGAATTTCCATAGCTATGAAATGCTCAAATGCTTGGCCAAATAAGTCAGATTTTTGTGGTATTTCTTCTATTTGGGCTAGAGTATTTCTAACTCCCACATCGAATAGATAAAATTTTGCTTTGGAAATGGCTTTGCGTTTAACAGATTTAGTCCAACCAGGTACCATGAAGCCAATAAAGGTATCTTCGAGCACATGATAATATTCACGAATAGTCGAAACTGGAATCCCAGTATCACTTGCTATTTCGGTAAAATTTAGCATTTTCCCGGATGATAATGCTGCTACTTCTAAAAAGCGGCTGAAGGCTGGAATTTTGCGTGTGACAGATTCAGCTTGAATTTCTTCTCTTAGGTAGGTATGTACATATGCGTGTAGCTCTTCTGTTGGATAATGACTAAGATAAACAGATGGTAATCCACCGTACCTTAGATAACGCATTAAATCAAAAGATGGAATTTCATGGTAAGTTAATGGAAACAAGTGTGCCTGCCATGCTCTGCCGGCCAATAAATTTATACCTTGTTTTTTTAGAGTTCGCGCACTACTTCCTGTTAATAAAAAGGTTAGTTGTTTTTCTTCAATTAAACGGTGCACCTCGTTTAAAAGTTCAGGGCAGCGTTGTACTTCATCTATGACTATAAGATTTTTATTTGGTTGAGCGCAAATAATTTCTTCTAGCATTTGTGGAGTATTTGTTAGGCGCATATAATGTTCGCCACGTAATAAATTAATCATAATAATTTCTTTATCAAGAAAGCTATCTCTAATTAAAGTTGACTTTCCTGTGGCACGTGGTCCAAAAAGAAAAAAAGATTTTTTCTTCAATAATGATGGTAAGTCTAAAGTACGTTTTAAATGCATTTTATACTATTTTTTAGTAAATATATTATAATTATATAGTATTGTCGGATAAATTACATGTATATTGCTGTTTATCCGGATAAATGTTAATTGTGGTATCATTTATCCAGTTATTGGTTGTAGAAATTATATAAAATGCGAAAGTTAAGCAAATAGAAATGTGTTTTTTAAAGAATCACGTGATTGAGTAAAAATAAGTAGAAAGACAGTGTATGTGTTTAAAAGATTGATTGTAGTTTTGGCGGAGAGACAGGGATTCGAACCCTGGGAAGGTTGCCCTTCAACGGTTTTCAAGACCGCCGCATTCGACCACTCTGCCACCTCTCCGCCGACAATTCTATAATAGCTTGGGGATGTGTGCAATATATTTATGTAAATTTATATAAATATTTTTAGTTATTCAATATTAATTAGCATGGTTTTGACAAAATATTATTTGTAGTCAGTTCCACTGCATCATTATTGTTAATTTTAATACTTTGATATGTATAGATATGTTCCGCAGGACTGCCTTCCCATGCGGTATTTTGTGGTAAGGTTTCACCTTTAAGTAAAATTGATAAACTTCCTAATTTGGAGTTTGGTTCCATGACTGTATCTGGAAGGGCAAACGAACTTATGCCAATACTACAATTTTTATCTATATAAATGGATGATAATTTAAAAATTCTATCTTCATATAAATGAGTGTCTAAAGTTGTACTATAATTAATAGCTGTATTATCACCTATATGAATTAAATCAAATTCAGCAAAACCAGTCGTATAAATACAGGTTTTTTTACCTACTTTAGTACCAAGTAATCTTAAAATAACAGCAAGATATGGGGTGCCTATAAATATGTTTAGCATTAACTGCTCCATTCCATAAGTAAATAAAAAAGTAATGATATCTAATTTTCTTATAAATGAACTCCAAATAGGCTTAATAGTAGGTTTTATTTCTCCTAATAATGACCACTTCATTATAATAAATACAGTCAATAAAACTCCCAATGCTAAGCAACTGATGAGTGGAAAAATTAAGAATACGGATAATAAAGATTTATGTTGTAAAAGGAAATCAATACTATTGAACATTATAATAATATAAGTTAGTAAGAAAGTTTCTGGCAATAATATTCTAATTAGTTCTATGCCTAAGCGGGCAAGATATACTTTTTTTGGTGGATTGAATATTTCTTCATCAGAATATCCTATAGATTTTTCACGATTTGGAAATAATTGTGCTGGCAATCCCATCCAAGAGGTGTTTTTTTTGCTCGCTTGATTATTATAAGGAGTAATAGAAATACATCCAACCAAGCTGTTATCGCCAAGGCAAGTTCCTGGCCGTAACATACTACCATTTCCGGCAAAAGCTTCTTTGCCTAGTTTGGTTTTTTGTACTCTTACTTTACCTTGATAAACACTATAACATGGTATCGCAACTCTAGATGCCATAAACCCGCGATCTTCTATTGTTATGAGTTCTGGTATGAAATTAGAAAGTTCTCCTGATTCAACTTTTTTACCAATTTTAGCACCTAAAAAGCGTAATAACACTGGTAAATATAGTGAATCTCCCATAACGTGTATTTCATCATTATCTAATAATTTATTCATGACCCAGAATTTAATATTTGTAAAACTCATAAGTGAATAAATACCTGGTTTTATTGTTTTTATGATGGTTTTTTTTAGAAAAACAAGACTTGATATATAAGATAATAAAAAACTTGCGGCAGCAAGAGGCACGCCAAATAGTAAAGAGATATAATTGCCATTAGAAATTAAATGATTTAATAAGCTAAATCCCGGAATATAGCATAGAGAATAAATTAAAATGGTAAAAATCCATGCTAAAAAATACATAAATCCATATTTAATTGATTTTAAAGAAGAATTATTATTTAAAGGAAAGTTTTGTTCTGTTATGTGATTTTTAGGTGCTTTGCTAATTTTTGCTGGTGAACCGGAATAAAACTTTTGGGTTTCTATAGTATTGTGTCTAGATAACATTGACATATCATCTAATGCACCGCTATCTTCTATCTTAGAACCAAGGCTTACAACACTATTTTCACCAATAAAGCAATTTCTACCAATATTAATTTTGTCTAGTATTAACCAACCATCTTCTACAATATATGCATAGATTTTAGCGCCATACGCAATAGATGTATTGTTTCCTATGTTAATTAAGTCATGGCATGCTAAATAATCTGTCCCTATATAACAGTTTTTCCCAATACGTGCTCCTAATAAACGATAATAAAAATTAACTAAAGGAGTACCGGTAAC
>JAUIBC010000107.1 GCA_030427555.1 Gammaproteobacteria bacterium
TCTAAATTCAACTTGTTGAAGCTAGATTTTTATGCTGAATTATGGGGGCGTTATTATTCTTTGAATATATGTCAATAAACTCTATAAATCTTGGAGTTTGAGTGGTTATTGCTCCTTTTTGTTGTTACTCTTTATAGTCTTTAAATAGACTAGGTAAATCTGATTTAATTAAATAATTTTTCAAATTACTATACTCACTTAAACACATAGGGATAGCGAATTTTCCAAAATATTTAACACATTCATATAAAACGTTAGGTAAAATAATTGGTAGCCCTGCTGCTGCATAAACAAGTAAAGATGTAGGATAAGTTGCTTGCATAAACATTAACACTCCATCAGCATATTTTCTATCTTGTAGTTGCGTTATTCCTTCTAAAAATGGAAAGTGATCAGCTCCATTTATTCCAGCATGATACTGATGTAATTCACTAACAAGCTCGTCTTGATTTCTATTTACAGGATGTACATGAAAATATTTCCTATGTTCTGGTTTTAGGCTATTAATAAAATTATTAATAATGAATGGTTCTTCTCCTGTATAACTATGAATATGTATTCCTTGCTCTATCATACTGCGAATCATATTAGGTGTATTGTAACGCGTATGGCATGCTCTACCATCTAATGACGCAGTAATTGTGGCAATATGAAATTCATCGAAATTTTCTCCTAAACTTAGTTTATCATGTAATTTATTACATTGGACAGAATATCTTGGGAAATGTATTCTAGGTGTTGAAATTTCATAAGCATTTTCTATGTATTTACCAAATGACTCACCATTTGAGTTGAATATTATTTTGTCAGCAATTTTCATAAATCTGACATAGTATTTGGATACATCATTTCTTACTTCATTACAAAAATAGTTTAGTGGTTTTAAGCCATCATACATAATGTAAAATAGATTTTTAAAGTGTGATGGAGAATTTAATTTTATTGTTTTTGCGACAG
Organism: Gammaproteobacteria bacterium; assembly: GCA_030427555.1. Classification (GTDB taxonomy): domain Bacteria; phylum Pseudomonadota; class Gammaproteobacteria; order Legionellales; family Legionellaceae; genus 2-12-FULL-35-11. Next base: position 958 of record JAUIBC010000107.1, read on the forward strand.
AACTTAGAGTCATAAACATAAGTAGAGCGCGGTCAGCATGCCATGATACTCCATGATAACATTCACCAGATAATAAAATAGGATGGTTTCCTATTGTAGTAGAAATAATTAATGTACCCAGGAGGTTATGAATATAAACCTCGCTAAAGTTTATTTCTTTAGTATTTAAACAACCATATCCATCACTGTTATTAACATCATCACTAACGATTGTATAGGGTGACCAAGCTTCTTTTTTAAGTTCTTTTAGTAAAGGAGACCATGTTGTTGGAAAAGCTGTTGTTATAATCAATAATTTCTTTTTTGCTGGATCTTTATTAAATCTCTCACTATCTTCAAAAGCTTTTATTATTTTCTCTTTATTATTTTCTATTATTACTTTAGATAAAGTGCTAATTTGATTTGTTGTTGCTTCTGTAATAATTTTAATTAGCGTTTTTGGAGATTCTTCCATTTTATTTTTATTATTTGCAAAATACAGCGATACAAATGGCAATGTAAAATTTTTATATTTTACCATTATTACATCTTTTTTTCTTACAAGGTATTTGTATATTCTTACTGCTTGTTTGAAAATGCCAATTTTCTTACAAATTAAGTCTACTTTAAGTTTTTTTAAATAATAACGAGTCCTCTTTATTTTCGTTATATGCTGTTTTACTAATAAAGTATGGTCAGGGAAACTGTGTACAAGTGCGTCATCGATTCCTGGGAGTTGGCGATAAAGAAACTCGTATAATTTGTTATTTAATGATTCATTCATTACTTGGTTTGAAATAACCATTGCATCAAGCTGTTCTAAAGCGGATTTCAAATCGTTGAAAAAAGCTTCTAATAATTTTTGTGCCATTGAATATTGTGTGTGCATTTTCATAATATAAAACCTATAGTAAATTAATTTAATTTTTTACCTTAAATATTAAATAAGGCTTAAAAATTTTCTTCTAAGAGTGATTTACAATTAATATTTTTTTTAGGAATTATAAATTCATTTTTGTATATAAAATGTCTATCAATAATTGATTTTGCAATTTTTTGTGACATCGGGAAAATTATTGGTATGTCAGAGTCGTACATTTCTGTAGGAGAATAAATAGGTTTATCAAAGAGAGTTTTGCCTACTCTATTGGGATCCTCATCAAGAAAGAACTTTACTTCAGGACAGTAATTATATAACCATGTAGCGCTAATTGATGTTCCAAATATTCCAAATTCACCGTTGGATTTAAGTTTTTTAGCATTTTTTATAATTTGATTAATAAATTGAAAATGTTCATTTAATAATTTAGTTACAAAATTTAAGTCTGTTTTAGCATTTTTTATAGTTACGTTGCCAGTTCCTGGAGTTGCAATAACAGAAATTTCTTTAGATACAATATCTGTTTTAATATCAATCATATCAAAGCCAGCTTTTGATAGTATGTACAGTAAATTATCTGGCATAAGGTGAGTGATATGATCAGCTATTAATATATCAAACGGATTTTCTATAACATTTGGTACTTGAATAAATAATACCCCATTTTCTTTTAAAGATTTACGAATAAAAGATAAAGTTTCAAACGGGTTTATTAAATGTTCAAGTGTATGAATAAGAGTTATTAAATCAAATTTTCTTTCAGGTTTATTTTGTGAGGAATATAATTCTTTGAAATTCGGAATTGACTCTAACTCGGATTTATATTTATCAGATAAATCTGAACCAAATAATTCGCACTTGGGTAAGTAGCTTGAAATAGTTTTGAGAAACTCTCCATTGCCACATCCAAAGTCTAAAACACTACCTTGATCATATTTTTTTTCTATTGCCTTAGACTTAAGAATAAAATCTATTATAGCTTGTGAGCGCTTTTGGGCAACGCCTTCTTTATTAAAAACTGCTTGTTCTTCTCCTTCTGATTGGTGATATACTTCGTAGTTTTTATATATTGACTCTATTTCTTCTAGCAAAATATTATCAACAACTTTTTGAATTAATTTACAATCATTACAAACTACTAATTTACCACCTTTAGCCCATGGCTTAGCATCAGAAGTAACTCTTTTTATATTAGGAAATTCAGTAAAAGCATTAACGTTGGATGACGAACAAAATATACAATTCATTATAAACTCCATGTAAGTTCAAATCGTAATAAAATAAAGAACCAAACTACCATTATAGGTACTAGATTATTAAATACCAAAGACACTTCAAATTGCAATTTTTATATCTGCTCTTTGAGTCAAAATAGGTATATTTTTGCAAATTTCTTGCGATCAATGTAAATCTGAAGATCTTTGTGTAGTTTAATATCCTTATTCTATTTACATCAGCAATAGCATATCATCATTAAAAGATTTTAAACAGTTTTATACATTAGAATATTCTAAAATGATTTTTTGTTAATGAAAGTGACGTTTCTAAATTACTTTAGTCAAAGGTTTTATTCTTTGTTGACATCATGTATTGTGAACTATAGGATAAAAGAAAAATCGCTTTCTTATCGTTTATTAGATGTATAAAAGCTATTAACCTCGGATTTAGTACAACAATCAATTTGGGAAAAAATATGGATAATAATATTTATAATGATGGATATTGGGTTGTAAAGTTAGATTGTATGGATGAAATTTTTCAAATTCAACAAATTATTAAACAAATTTTTTTTTGTGAGCCAGAAGAACTGCATAAACTTAATATTAGTCATGATTCTTATTTGGAGCTTGTTAATAAAACGAAAAATACAATAATTGATAAGCAGATCATTAAGAAAATGTTATTACGCAACTCAGTATACTTAACAAGTTTGTTAGGGCCTGATTTAGATATTCAATCAGATATACATTTAAGAGTATCTCGCCCAACAGTGCAAGAAGATTTGGTTGGTTGGCATCGAGATACATTTTATGGAAATTCATACTGGGAGATTAATCTTTGGTTTCCAATTTATCCTTTGGATGATGGAGCTGGATTAATGTTGCTCGAAGGATCGCACCACATTCCTTCTAAAAATATCCGTGCTTTATCAGATGATAGTAAACTCTCGAAGAACCCAGAAAAAGGTTCGCTTGCAAATAGAATTGGTTACCCATATCTTCCTAAAACAGATGATGTAATATCAGAATTAGATATAAATAAGGTTAAAATATTGAAACCTAACGTTGGTGAAGTGGTTTTTTTCTTTGGGTATATGGTTCATAAAGCACAGAATTTTTCTTCTAAAACTAGAGTAAGTATAGATCTTCGTATTAAAAATCATTTTACACCTACAAATACAGCTCGTGGTTATTATCAACCTTTATTGCGTAGTGAAGTTGGGGAGTGTATAGAAAAAATGGCTTCACTTAATGAGGAAATTACTTAATAACTAATCTAATCTTAATATAATTATTGATGTATATTGTTTAACTATACATCAATAATTACAAGCTTTTTTGTATTGTAAAAATTAACACTAAAGAATTACAAATTATACGTTACTATACAAAGTATTCTTCGCCATTGTATAACCTTTAATTAACTCTACTATGCCATTATCTAATGAAACCTGTGGTTTAAATCCGGTTGCTTCAATTTTAGCATTGGAAACGATGTAATTTCTTTGATCTGGATCTATTCCTACAGGCGCATCAATTATTACAAAATCAGGGCAATGTTGTTTGATTTTTTCGCATAATTCTTTTTTTGAAATATTTGCATCAGACAAACCAACATTATAAATTTGACCTTTCATCTGTTCAAAATTCTCAATGCCATGCATAAAGGCGCGAGTAACATCACGTACATGTACGTAGTTTCTTTTAAATGAACTTTCAAATAATACAATAAATCGATCGTATACAGCTCTATATGTAAAATCATTAACTAGTAAATCTATTCGCATCCTTGGTGACATGCCAAATACAGTTGCTAAACGAAAACTTATTGCATTTTCTCGTTCCATTAAAGCTTTTTCAACTTTAACCTTTTCTTTGGCATAGGATGATATAGGATGTAGTGGTGATTCTTCTGTGCAAAAATTATTTTCATCGCCTGTGCCATAAGCGCTATTTGTTGTTGGCATTAGAATGTATTGCTCTTTACTCATAAGCTTTAACATCATTATTATCGCATCATGATTAATAGTGCTTGCACCAACTGGATCAGCGTTACAAAGAGGTGCTCCGACCAATGCTGCTAATGGTATTACTATATCGGCTTTTTTTAAGAGTGGCGCAATAGTCTCTTCAACTCGGATATCACCCTTAACAACGTTAAAATTAGGATTATGACATACGTGATTTAAACTCGTCTGTTTAAACATGAAATTATCTAAAACTGTAACCTTATGACCAGCTTGTAATAATTGTGGAACCAAAGTAGAACCTAAATATCCAGCTCCACCTGTAACTAAAATATTATAACTCATTTTTATTAATCCTATTTAAATTTAAAAACCTACAGTTTTATAAATATTTATGAGCAACGCACTGATATAAATGCTTATCGTTACGAGTGTTAGCTAACTAATCCAGGTGACTTTATATACGCAAAAAGGTCGCTAGATTGCTTCACTTCGTTCGCAAAGATGGCATTTTTTGATCATTTTAAAAATTATTCTTCGTCAATGCATAACCTTTAATATTATTCCTGCATAAATAATGGGTGCAGTTCTTTTAAAACGACAATGCATTGTAGGTTGGGCCTTGGCCCAACTATAAAAGCTATGTTTTAAACATGCCAAAATAATTAACTTATGCGTGACAACGCACCATAACTCAATTTTTTTGGCCGGTTTGCATCCATTGTTGGGCCAAGGCCTGAAGTATCTTCAGTTTTATTGAAAAAAATATCAATAAAAACAAAAAGATAAACTTTTTTAAAAAAACTAGTGACAAGCATAGCA
>JAUIBC010000108.1 GCA_030427555.1 Gammaproteobacteria bacterium
CTATTAACGGCGGCAACAGCTCGCTCTCTTAAATCTATACTATAAGGCATATATACATTACATCCATGTTACAATTTTCGGATTATATCAAAAACCAATGTCTATATGTTAGTGGGTAATGCTATAGATGGTGGAACGGAAAATGCAAAAGAGAGAATTTCTGAATCCCATTTCCCATGGTTAGCGGCTAATGCTCTAGATAGAGAAGGAAACTATTATACTGGCGATGGCATTTTAGCCTTGCTAAGAACTCGTCCGGATAATCTTTCTGAACACAAAAAACTTAAACGAGATGCATTGATTAGTCGTGATCTGTGTTTTTAATCTTAATTGGCAAATACTAAATTTGACATCAATCATAAAGAAGCATTTAATTTGTATCCTATATGCACCCTGGGATTATGATTTTCACGTGGCATTGTTGCCATAGCCTTGATTTAACTGGTGTCCCAGGCAGGATTCGAACCTGCGACCTACCCCTTAGGAGGGGGTCGCGCTATCCACTGCGCCACTGAGACCCAAAAATGCAGAATAATTGTATATTTTTATGGAATGATTCTCAAGTTTTAGCAAGATTATTATTATTTTATTTATGTACCATAAGAGCTTGATAATCGTTTGATTTTTTTCTCTTTATCAATTGCACAATCATTGTTGTTTACAAAAAAAACTCTATTTTTTGAATTAAATAAAGTATCTCCTGTCATTTTATCTGGTTTTGGTAAACCTAAAAGATCTAACATCGTTGGAGCAATATCAGTTAAACTACCACTTCTGTTTCGAAATTTCTTTTCACTTTGCCCAAAGTAAATGCAAGGTACCTTGGATGTTGTATGATCTCTTATAATTTTTCTTTTAATCGGATCATATGTTTCCTCAAAAATGCCATGATCTGCTGTAAACAATGCTTCGCTGTTTGTATCACGTAATGCTTTTATGATACGGCCAAAACAATAATCTAAGTATTCTAAGGCTTGTATAATTGCTGGGAAATTTCCAGTATGGCCTACAGCATCGCCATTGGCAAAATTACAAACTATAAGATTGTAAATTTGTTTTTCAACAGCACAAATTAATTCATCTGTTACTTTTTCAGCACTCATTTTAGGTTGTAAGTCATAACTTGGAATTTGTGGTGATGGAATAATAATCCGCTTTTCTCCTGTAAATATTTCATTGCTGCCATTAAATAAACTTGTAACATGTGGACCTTTCTCTGATTCAGCAATTCTTAATTGTGAAAGATTATGTTTAGCCACAACTTCTCCAAGAGTTGTTTTAGGAGATTCTGATGTGAAAGCATAGTTTATTGGTTCTGCAAACGGATATTTAACTATACTAATAAGATCACGTAATCTTGGTACTTCTTGACGTTTAAAATGTTCAAATTTTAACTTCATTAAAGATTCTAGTATTTGGAGAACTCTATCTGATCTATAATTAAATGTAAAAAGTATATCGCCATCGCGTAGATTAGAGTTAGGCATAAATCTAGTCGGTGGATATTTAGATTCTCTTGAGGATTGTTGTTTCCAGCTTTGCAAAGATTGCTCTATACTTTCTTGGCTACATTGCATCGAACTTTGAGTTAATAAGTTATAAAACTTTTGTGTTTCATGCCAAGAACCATTGCGATTCATTGCATAGTGGCGACCAATTATTGATGCTATTTCAGCTATAGGCTTGCCTTTAATTAAATTGGTTTTTAAATATTGTTGTAATTTTTCAAGACTTTGTTGTGAAGAGTCTCCATCTTCTAAAATAATATGTAGAAGTACCTTATTAAACATACGCTTCTTACAAAGTTCAAGAAACGCAAATAGATGATCTTCATGACTATGTGTGCCCTTGGTAGATAATAAACCAAAAACATGTAGTTTGTTATCATTGAACTCTAGTTTGCTTATAGCAGAGTTAAGTATTTCGTTATTAAAAAAGCTAGCATTTTTAATTGCTTCATTGATAACTACATAATCTTGTTTAACAACCGCACCTGCAGCAATATTGATATGGCCTGCCTCAGAATTTCCTGGCTGGCCAGAAATTAAGCCAACATGTTCACCAGATGCATGCAAAAGTGTCATTGGGTTGTTTAAGCGAATTTTGTCCAAGTTTGGTGTATGAGCCACATATAAAGCGTTATATTGGTTTTTCTGACCTTCACCATATCCATCTATAATTATTAAAACTTTTGTTCCAGTAAAGGTAGATGAATATCTAACCTTTGTTATTTTAGGATATGAAATACTAGATAATTTCCTTAAAAAACTCATTAAACATCCTTGTTTATTTTGATTCATATGAGTTTAAACATAAAATTTTACAAAATGCAATATTTTAGACGGTATGATAATTCTTAGGATATAATTTAGTTTTATAAGTTTTTTTCGTTCTGGTTTATTACATAAGTAATAAGGTTATCTAAAAAATTTGAGCTAAATGCAGGGGATATTTTAGCTAATATTGTTTTATATGTATTTATATTGTCATCTATATATACATATTCGCCATTGATTAATCCATCTAGCCAATTTATTGCGGTTAATTGCATTTGAATAGCATTTATTTTTTCTTGATAAAATAATTGAAAAGTTGATTCCCATGCCGATAAATTTGGTGGATTATTTTGAAATTTTTCTATTTCAAATTTTATTGTTAGAAATGATGCCGGATCATTTTTAATTATTTCCATTAGATAATTGTTTCTACCATTAAGAACATTGCCTATTATATAGTCATTGATTATTTGATCATCTATTAATCTAAGATCAGATTTGATCAATTTCTCCTTGATACCTAAAGAGTTATCTATATTAAACATCAAATATAATTTATTTTCTGGATCTAGTACGTCGTAAATTCGATAAAAATCTGAAGAATCTTTGAATATTGTATATATGTCTAATTTTCTGAGTAAGTCGTACTGTCTATCTTTGGGAATATAGCTCATGACAATAGCCGTATCTTGTGCATTTGCGCATAACTTAAGTAAAGTATCATCTGAATACAAGTTTTGATTTCCATTCTCACAGTCTTGTTTGAATTGGGGTATAGTGCGCATTAGATGCTCCAACTTTGTATTTATATTTAATAATTATAGTACAAATTAGTTGGTTGATATACTGCTAGTTACTCTAAGAATTTCTGAGATAGATGTATCACCAAGAAGTACGCGTTTGCATCCATCTTCACGAATACTGGTAGTAAATGGTCGTATATATTCTTCAATTGTTTGAATGCTTTCTTGACGATGAATCATTCCTCGAATGGTATCATCAATAATTATTAATTCATATATTCCTGTTCTACCTAAGTAACCAGTATAATTACAATGTTCACAACCTTTCGGCTCATAAATTTCTTTATTGACTGGGATATGATGTAAGATTTGCTCTTCTTTTGGGTTTATATGAGAAATGGATTTACAATTTTCGCAAAGTTTTCTTACTAAACGCTGCGCAATTATTCCAACTAGGCTTGATGATAGTAAAAAAGGCTCGACTCCCATATCTTGAAGTCTAGATATAGCTCCTAGAGCGCTATTTGTATGTAATGTTGATAATACTAAATGGCCTGTTAAACTAGCTTGTACCGCGATTTCTGCTGTTTCTAAGTCTCTAATTTCTCCAATCATAACAACGTCTGGATCTTGGCGTAATATAGCTCTTAAACCTTTGGCAAAAGTCATTTGTACTTTATTATTAACTTGAGTTTGGCCAATACCTTGTAAATCATATTCAATAGGGTCTTCTATGGTTAAGATATTCCTTGTGATTTGATTTAATTCGGTTAACATTGCATATAAAGAGGTTGTTTTACCAGATCCTGTTGGGCCTGTGACTAGAAGAATTCCATGTGGTTCTGAAATAATTTTTCGAATCGAGTTTAAAGTTTTTCCAGGCATCCCTAGTAAACTTAAATCTAGTTGAGCGGCTTTTTTGTCTAAGATTCTAAGTACGACTCTTTCTCCATGATTGGAGGGTAAAGTTGATACTCTAACATCTATGTTATGCCCACCAATTCTAAGAGAAATACGCCCATCTTGTGGAATACGTTTTTCTGCTATATCTAGTTTTGCCATGACTTTTATACGAGAAATAACAAAAGGAGCGATTCCTGGTTTTATTGTTAATACTTCTTGTAATATCCCATCAATTCTATTACGTATAAGAACATTATTTTCATATGTTTCAATATGGATATCAGAAGCTTTTTGTTTGATAGCTTGAGTAAATAATGCATTAATTAATCGAATAATAGGGGCATCATCTTGGGTATCTAATAGATCATCACCATTTGGGACTTGGCCCGCTATTTGCATTAAATCTAGGTTTCCTTCCATACTTTCAGTAGCATCTATAATTGCTGATTGGGATTGATAGGTTTGGGATAGATGTTGTTGAAATTCGTTATGGTCAACTTCTTTTAGATGAATATTACATTGTAAAACCCTTTTTACTTCAGCGATTGTTTGCAAAGTTACATTTGGTAAATGGTACAATATAGCACTATTATCTGATTTTAATTCAACGGCCACTACGCCATTTGATTTTGCAAATTGGTAAGGGAGATGTTTAATTTTATTTTCTGTATCCATTATTTAGTTACAGGTTTTGTTTTACAAAAAGGTTTAGGCAAATCGGTTGTATGCCAAGCTGGTATAATAGTATTTCTATCAGTTTTATTAAATTCTTCTTGTGATCTCCATATGTCTAATTGATCTGAGCGTAAATGATTATATTTACTACCTGTTATTTCAAGACCTTCTTTTTCGGTGTGCAAAATATGTGGTCTAATAAATACCATTAATACTTTTTTCTCTCGGTTAGCAATTTTTCTTTGAAATAAACGTCCTACGCCTGGTATATCACCAAGAATAGGGAGATTATTATTGTTATTTGATAATGAGTCTTGAGATAATCCGCCTAGGATTACTATATCTCCACTTTCAACATGCACTGAAGTTACAATTGCACTTATGTTAAAAGTTGGAGTAACTCCAGGATCCACTGTGTTTATTGTATCTAGAGTATCTTTTCCTTCATCTATTTGCATATGAATGCCATTGCCACGAGTAATTTGAGGTCTTACATATAAATGCAAGGCTACATTTACTCTATCAAAAGTTGTATATGGGCTTGCAGGTGTAGTACCGGAGGCGTTATTTGGATAAGAGGTTGCAGCGACTGAGACTTGTTTGCCAATAAGAATTTTTGCTTGTCTATTATCTAAAACTACAACAGATGGAGTTGATAGTATATTAGCCTTGTTCTGACGAGCTAAGGCATAAATTTGTGCTTGGAATTGAGCTATTGAAGTTCGAGAATTAAGGATTGCAAATCCTGGCCTGAATGTGTTTGGATCTTTGGTTTTTTGATCTATACTTCCCCATTCAACACCTAAATCTTTGAAATCCGATTCATTTATTTCTGCAACTAAGGCTTCTATTAGCAATTGCGCTGGTTTTATATCTAATTGGTATATTACATTTTTAAGAGTACGAATAAGAGCCGCAGGAGCATTAATTATTATTGAGTTAGTATTAGGCTCTGCGATAATTTGCACACTTGGTTTAGTGCTACCTTCACTTTGAGTAATTGCTCCAGCAATATTCTCTGGATTAGTTGTTGTAGCGTTAGGATTTGGAAAATCATTTGGTGCTGGATTCTTACTTCCTGGAGCAAGAGAAGTCATATTTGAAGCGGGATTAGTACTATCAAGGATAGGTCTGGTAATTGTGCCTATGGTTGTGCCGACTGTGCCACTAAAGCTTGCT
>JAUIBC010000109.1 GCA_030427555.1 Gammaproteobacteria bacterium
TCGGAGGTGCCTGCTCCTATTTCATATAGTTTAGCATCACGTAATAAGCGACCTGTTGGGTATTCGTTTACATAGCCATTGCCGCCTAGAATTTGAATGGCTTGTAGAGCCATTTGAGTTGCTCTTTCTGCGGTGTAGAGAATAACGCTAGCAGAATCCTTACGACTAACAAAGCCATCATCACAGGCTTTTGCAACTGCATATAAGTAAGAGCGTGAAGCATTAAGTTCTGTATACATATCGGCAAGTTTACCTTGAATAAATTGAAATTCTCCAATTGATTTATTAAATTGTTTGCGCTCATGTACATATGGTATTACCACGTCTAAACATGCTTGCATTATGCCAATTGGCCCGGCAGCAAGTACGGTTCTTTCATAATCAAGGCCGCTCATTAATACTTTTACTCCAGCATTAATATCACCTAAAATTTGGGAGCTTGGAACGATGCAATTTTCAAATACTAATTCACAAGTATTGGAGCCGCGCATGCCTAGTTTATCTAATTTTTGCGCTGTTCTAAATCCAGGATAATTTTTTTCAATTATAAAAGCAGTAATCCCTTTACTATGCGCTTTCTTATCTGTTTTAGCATATACTACTAAAACATCGGCGTCTGGCCCATTTGTTATCCACATTTTATTGCCATTTAAGATGAAATTATCACCATCTTGGCGAGCACTTAGTTGCATGCTAACGACGTCTGAGCCAGAATTAGCCTCGCTCATAGCTAATGCCCCAATTTTATCACCGCTAATTAGGCCAGGAAGATATTTTTGCTTTTGTTCGTGTGTGCCATTTAAATTAATTTGGTTGACGCTAAGATTAGAATGAGCCCCATAACTTAATCCAATTGATGCACTAGCGCGGGAAATTTCTTCCATTGCTATAACATGAGCCAAATACCCCATATTAGCGCCGCCATATTCTTCACTTGCGGTAATACCAAGTAAACCCATATCACCTAATTTTTTCCATAATTTATTTGGAAATTGGTTATCTAAATCTACTTGCGCAGCAATAGGCGCAATTTCTTTTTGTGAAAAATTATATACACTGTCACGTAATTGACTATATATATCACCCAAATTATGCTGTAATCCGTGGTACATCATTTACCTTAAGTTAAAAAAACATATTAAGGTATGACTATACATATGATTCTAACGTTTGTGAATATGTCAACGTTTGTTAGCCTCCTATTTATAGATTGTAGTTCTTGATTATCTTGTTCAAATGTTATTTGTTAGATATAATCCTTAACTTATTTTTCCACGAATATAATTTTATTAAGATAGTATTAATATGCCTATTTATGAGTATAAATGTAATAGTTGCGGTCATGAATATGAGCTGATCCAAAAAATGAGTGATGCTCCTATTATTGAATGTGAAAAATGTCATAAAAACTCCGCGCAGCGGTTAGTTTCGGCACCTGGCTTTCAGCTTAAAGGCACAGGGTGGTATGAGACAGATTTTAAAAATAAAGGTAAACCCAATATAGCTAAAAATGAAAAATCAGGAGAAGCTGATACAGTTAAAACTGATGCTAAACAAGCTAGCTCTAAGGATGGTGGTGAGTGAGCGGTAAGTCTATTAAGAACTATATGATAGCCGGTTTAGTCGTATGGTTACCTATAATTGCAACAATAATTATATTACGTTTTTTAATTGATCTTCTTGATCAAACTATATCGTTACTTCCGGATGCATATACCCCTGAAAAATTAATTGGCATTAATATACCTGGTCTTGGTGTAATTTTATCTATAATTGTTTTGCTTGCTACAGGTATTCTTGCGACTAATTTATTTGGTCAAAAATTAATGAGTATGAGCGAGTCGTTATTAGACAAAATACCTTTGGTAAGGACTATATATAATGCTTCTAAGCAAATGATAGAAGCTGTTGTTTCGAGTAATGGTCAAGCTTTTCGTAAAGTATTACTAGTAGAATATCCACGTAAAGGTTTATGGAGCCTTGCGTTTCAAACAGGAACTGCTACCAGCGAAATTGATAACAACACTAAAAAACAAATGGTATCCATATTCATTCCAACAACTCCAAATCCTACTTCAGGCTTTTTAATGATGATTGCTAAGGATGAAGTTATTGAATTAGAAATGTCGGTAGATGCGGCACTTAAATTTATTATATCCCTAGGTGTAATGCAGCCTGGGATGATAACAAATGGTAAAAAGGTTAAAAACAAATCATGAGAACACATTATTGCGCGGAAGTTAGTGAAAAAATGCTTGAACAATCAGTTACGATCTGTGGTTGGGTACACAATCGTCGTGATCATGGTGGAGTTATATTTTTAGATGTACGCGATAGAACAGGGCTTTTGCAAGTAGTATATGAGCCAGAAAAAACTGATACATTTATAATTGCAGAAAAATTAAGACATGAATATGTAATCATGCTAACAGGTATAGTAAGAGAGCGACCTAGAGATATGGTCAATGCTAATATGCAGACAGGATCACTTGAAATTTTGGGTAATGGTTTAGAAATTTTAAACTCAGCAAAAACCCCACCATTTCTACCTGATGAGCGCCAAAATGTAAACGAAGATGTAAGGTTTCAATATCGCTATCTAGATTTAAGACGTTTTGATTTGCAAAACAATATAATTTTGCGCCATAAACTTGTTAGTCTTATTAGAGAATACTTAAATAAACAAGATTTTATTGATATAGAAACACCAATACTAACCAAAGCAACCCCTGAAGGAGCTCGTGATTATTTAGTTCCATCACGTGTCCATCCGGGGAATTTTTATGCTCTTCCGCAGTCCCCCCAGCTTTTTAAGCAATTATTAATGATGTCAGGATTTGATAAATATTATCAAATAGCTCGTTGTTTTCGTGATGAAGATTTACGCGCAGATAGGCAACCTGAATTTACGCAATTAGATATAGAAATGTCTTTTATTGATGAATCTTCAGTGAAACATTTAATCGATAATATGTTAAAGATTATTTTTAAAGAAATATTGAATGTTACTTTGCCTGATACTATTCCTGTTATGCAATATTCAGAAGCAATGCGCCGCTTCGGTAGTGATAAGCCAGATTTACGTAACCCTTTAGAATTAGTTGATGTTGATGATTTATTAAAAAATACTAGTTTTCAAGTTTTTGCTAAAGCAGCAAACACAGATGGTTTTCGAGTGGTTGCATTAAAATTACAAAATGGATGTAACCTAAGCAGAAAAGATTTGGATGATTATGGTAAATTTGTTGGTATATATGGTGCCAAAGGTCTTGCTTATATTAAAGTAAATGATATTGAGCAAGGTATTTCCGGATTACAGTCTCCAATTTTAAAGTTTTTAGCCGAAGAAGAAATATTTGGAATTTTAAGTCGTGTTGAAGCTAAAACTGGAGATGTTGTTTTCTTTGGCGCAGACTCTACTAAAATAGTCAATGAATCAATGGGAGCTCTTAGAGATAAGCTTGGGCGTGATTGTAATTTAATTATTGATGGTTGGCAGCTTGTTTGGATTGTAGATTGGCCTATGTTTGAAAAAGATCCTATAACTGATGAGTTACAAGCCATGCATCATCCGTTTACTTCGCCGCAGAATACTTCGGTACAAAACCTACTAAAAAATCCAACAAATTGCATGGCTCGAGCATATGATATTGTGATTAATGGTTATGAGATTGGAGGTGGTTCGATTCGTATCCATTCTGAAGACATGCAAAAAGCTGTATTTGGTTTATTAAATATCGATGAACAGCAAGCACAAGATAAATTCGGATTTTTATTAAATGCATTGCAATATGGTTGTCCACCGCATGGCGGGATTGCTTTAGGTATTGATAGGCTTGCAATGCTACTTACCTCTAGTAAATCTATTCGAGATGTTATTGCTTTTCCTAAAACTCAATCAGCGGCTTGTTTAATGACTAACGCTCCATCATCTGTTAACCAAGGACAACTAGCTGAACTTGCAATTAAAGCTTTAGAGTGAGGTAATGAATTTTTTAAATAATTCTATCTCCGAAGTGCATAATGAAGAAGATTTGATAGCTAAATATAAAGCTATTGCTGGTTTAACGTTTGCCAGGCTTGCAGCAAAGCTAAATCTTGCGATTCCAGAAATTCCAGAGCAACGTAAAGGATTTATTGGAATGGCTATAGAATTGGCTTTAGGAGCTAGTTCTGGCAATAAGTCGCAACCAGATTTCAATAATCTTGGTATTGAATTAAAAACTTTACCATTAAATCATCTTGGTAAACCATCAGAATCAACTTTTGTCACATCAATACCATTATTAACTATCCATCAGCAAATATGGGAGTCATCACAGTGCTATGCAAAACTAAAAAGGGTATTATGGATCCCAATAGAAGACGATGATAGAGTTCCTTATGCTCACAGAAGAATAGGCGAAGGAATTTTATGGTCACCATCTTTAGCTGAGGAAAAAATTCTAGCTCAAGATTGGGAAGAGTTAACTTTTTTAATTCGTATTGGGCAATTACATAAAATTAATGCAAGTCTTGGCGAGTATTTGCAAATTAGACCTAAGGGAGCCAACTCAAAATCACTTTGCTATTGTTATGATGAGTTTGGTAAAAAAGTAAAAACAATGCCACGTGGATTTTATTTGCGTAGTTCTTTCACCACACGTATACTTTCATGAAAGATAATTTTGAGATAAGACTTTGACCGTACCTCAGGCAAGGAAGTATGAGTTATTAAATAAGTGGTTTGATTCAAATCAAGGTAAGCGTGTGGCTCAAGATTGCGTATCAGAGCTAGATAAAATTGCTTGCCATATTTCAGGGAAATATTTGTTGCAAATAGGAGTTACAGGCAGTAATGATTTACTCGCAGATATGAATTTCCGAAATAAAATAGTTGTTAGCCCATCTTTTAAGGTAGAAAACGCTCATAGTTACGCAGCGGTTGAAAATTTGCCCTTTAAAGATAATAGTATTGATTGTATATTAGCGCCATTTAGTATGGAGCTTTCCCCTAATAATAAGAATATCATTGAAGAGTTTGATAGAATTTTAAAACCACGAGGGTTTATAATTTTTTTGGGAATTAATCCTTGTAGTTTTTGGGGGATATCTGCTTTTTTTCGTAGAATAAAATATCTTTCAGCATTCTCATTGAGGCTTAGATCAGTTCTACATTTGAAAAAATTATTTTTTGATTTTGGTTATACTCATAGTTATTTAAGTAGCTTTTACTATATTCCACCAGTAAATAACTTAAAACTCATTCATAACCTGGAATTTTTAAATGAAATGGGTAAAATGATATGGCCTTATCCTGCCAGTTTTTATTGTTTTATAGTACAAAAATGTGAAAATGGTTCACAGTTAATTTATAACGAAGAAGAGGATATAGATTTTGCATTTAAACCCAACTAAACCTTAGGATTAATAATGACAGAACCCAGTAAGATCAATGAAGTTTATAGTCGTTCTAGTTGTATATATACATCAGAAGAAGTAAATAACGCTTTAGACAATATGGCTGAAAATATAACACAAAAATTAGCTGATAAAAATCCAGTTATTATTTGTGTCATGATAGGCGGTATGATACCAGTTGGTAACCTTTTACTTAAATT
>JAUIBC010000010.1 GCA_030427555.1 Gammaproteobacteria bacterium
AATACAACATAATAACTTATTAATCCAGCAAGCAGCAAACTTGCCTTATTATAATAACTTGTTATCTCTAGTTATTCCTAAAAAAAATGCTAAAGATTGGTTAAATAGATATAGCGAAGGCAGTTATATGCAAGCCCAATTCTCACATGATAATCTTAACTACCCCAAAAGACCAATGAATTGTCATAAAAATCATGAAAAACCTTATAACATAATTTTAATTATGGTAGATTCCTTGCGTTTAGATAGTTTGGAATACATGCCAAATACTAAGGAGTTTGCGAAGAAAAATTGGCAGTTTTTGCAGAATTATAGTGGTGGTAACTCAACTCAGTCTGGACTATTTACATTATTTTACTCTATCCCGAGTAGTTATTGGACTTCTGCCTTAGAGCAAAAAGTTGGCCCTGTATTTATTAGTTTGTTATTGGAAAATGATTACATTACTAGAGTTATTTGGTCGAGTGAGATGTATAATCCACCTATGCATAAAACAATTTACAATAATTTAACCAACTTAAATTTAGAAGCTATAGAGTCAAAAAATTTAAGTGATTGGGACCGTTCTAGTACTCAAAAATCTATAGAGTTTTTACATAAAGTAAAATCAGAACAACGCCCATTTTTTCTAAATATATTTTATAATGCCCCACATGCATTTTGTAGATCTCAAGACTTTCCAATTAAATATAAGCCAATAGCAAAAAATTGTTCGCGTATTGGTATGAATAATAATTCTGATCCTAGGCCGTTTTATAATAGTTATTTAAATACTGTAAATTTTATTGATTTAGAGATTAAACAAGTTTTAGATGAGATTGCTAAAAACTCTTTGTTAGATAATAGCATTGTTATTATTACATCCGACCATGGTCAAGAATTTAATGAGAATCATTTAAACTATTGGGGGCATGCGAGTAATTATTCTAAATATCAGCTGCAAGTGCCATTAATTATTCATTGGCCTAAGACTAATCCGCAAGAGTTTACCCATTTAACTACAAATTATGATTTAGTGCCAACTTTGTTATCTAGAGTTTTTAATTGTGAAAATTCTTTTTCAGATTATAGTATTGGACATGATTTATTAGATAAATCACAGACAATCCCTTTTATCTTAGCTGGCAGTTATGTTAATAACTGTATTGTTGAGAAAGATAGATTGACTACTATGCATGTTTCGGGTGAGATTACGGTTACAGATTTACATTTGCAGCCTATATCGGATACGCGCCCTAGAATTGAAGTATTAAATAAAGCTTTGAAATTAATGCGAGAGTACTATGCTAGTAAAAATACTTAATTATAAACAAGTAGGGCATACTCCATAAATATTTAAAACATGATCTGTAATATTGAAGCCAGCATTTTTGGCAATAACTTTTTGATGTTGTTCGATTACTTCGTCTACGAACTCTTCTATTTTCCCGCATTTGGTACATACAAGATGATCATGATGTTTATTAGGTTTTAGCTCAAAGACAGAATAATCTCCAGCGAAATTATGTTTAGTTATTAAACCTGATGATTCAAACTGAGTTAACACTCGGTAAACTGTTGCAAGACTTATTTCTTCTCCCATTTCAAGCAGAGTTTTGTATACATCTTCCGCGCTTAAATGATGATCATTAGCATCCTCTAAAATTTGTAATATTTTTATTCTAGGTGTTGTAACTTTTAGACCAGCATTTTTTAATTGCTTGTTTTCATTCACTATTAGTTCCTATTAAGTTTCGTTGCATTTTAAAGAATGGTATACTCGCTTATAAAATAATACATCGGGACAAATATGCGAATTAGAATCATTCTTATTTTGGTTAGTATAACATTATCAATCTTAGGATGTACATCTTATGATTATTCGCGTGAGAAAGTTCAGCAAGGAAATCTTCTATCAGCCAAGCAATTCGATCGTTTAAAAATAGGCATGAGCAAAGAAGATGTGGCAATTTTATTGGGTACAAGTTTAATTAGCCCAACCTTCCAAAATAATCGCTGGGATTATGCATATACTTGGCAAAAAAGAGGTCAAATGAAATGTATTAAATCAGTAAGTGTTTTTTTTGTAAATAATAGGTTATCAAATATCTCTAAGACCGATAGATGCCAAGAGGATGGTATGAATCTTTAGGGGGCAGGTGAAATGTCAACAGACCCTAGCATTCACATAAATAAACGTGGAGAATATAATTTATGGTGAATAACCAGTAATCCGCTTCGCTCCTTACTGGCTACCACGATACTAAAAAATGAAAGTGGTATTGGTTATGTTTGCAGTTATTTAGCCAATTTACGCCTTTTTTCTTTTGGGCAAATTAATAGAGGCCTATAAATTTCGACTCGGTCTTTGGGGTTTAGTAGATAATCTTGGGTAACTATATTTTTATAAACCCCAACAGAATAATTATTAATTTCAGGGTATAGCTCTTGAAGACCTGAAATAGAAATAGCGCATTTTACGCTCATATTTTGTTGAAAATCTATTTTTTTTATTATTGTCTTGCCACCTTTAGGAGTATATGCAACTTCTACATATGTCATCAGCTGGTTACCGAGCTATATAATTTTTCTGCTCTCTCACAAAAAGAATCAACCATCTTATCTGCTACCTGTTCGAATACTGGGCCCAAAAGCATTGAAAACATTCTTCCTGCGAATTCAAATTCTAAATCAAATATAACAGAACAACCAATCTCAGTTGGCTCAAAACGCCAAAATCCCTCCAAGTGGCTGAAAGGACCTTCGACTAAGCGCATTTCTATCATTTTATTTGGTTGGAGACGATTTTTTGTCGTAAATGATTTGCTGATGCCAGCGGCGCTTATGTTTAAGGTAGCTTGAATTTCATTTTCATCACGATGATGAACTTCGCTAGATGTAAAGTATGGGACAAATTCATGGTACTTATCTATGTCATTAACAAGATCGTACATCTGTTTGCAAGAAAAAGGTACCTCACGTGATTTTTTTACAACAGTCATTTAATTTTCTCCGTCACAGGCTTGTTTGATATTTTTGAATCCAGCCAGTTATATAAATCTCTTATTTCTTCAATGCATATATTATGTTCCATTGGGTATTTGCATAATGTTAAGTTGGTATATTCTTGTTGTTTTAGCCAATTAAGGCTTGCTTCAGTCCATGCTGGAAGGACAACTGGGTCAAATTCACCCATGGCAAGAAATATAGGAACATCTTTATTATTTAAGTTATTCAGTTCGGATACAAGTGGCAAATAAGCTGATAGAGAAATAATACCTCCAAGCTTTTGTTCATTAATTAGCCCAGTGTATAATGCCATTGCTCCACCTTGAGAAAATCCAGCTAGAAAAATTTGTGATGCTTGGTATCCTTTTGCCATTTGCCGATTGATAACTTCATTAATATTATTAGCCGAATCCATTATTCCTGTTTTATCTTCTCTATCTGTTAATTTAACACCTACAATATCGTACCAAGCACGCATCTGCATGTTGTTGTTTATTGTTACAGGACGTATAGGGGCATCAATAAATACATGAGATACACCTAAGTTATTGGGGAATGCTTCGGCTATTCCCATCATATTTTGTGCATCAGAACCTAGACCATGCATCCAAATAATGCATGCATTTGCCTTATTTAAAGAAGGCTTTTCGTATACATTTAAGTTTAATTCCATAATTTTTGTATATAATAAAATTCAATAACGCACCATTATCCTGAAAATTGCTGATGAAATCCAGTTTAATTTCCAATTGGGTCTAAACTATAATATTGCATTTCTTTGTACTACTCTGTTAAATTAATTGGGCGCAGTTCTTTTAAAACGACAATGCATTGTAGGTTGAGCCTTGGCCCAACTATAAAAGCTATGTTTTAAACATGCCAAAAAAATTAAATTATGCGTGACAACGCACCATAACTCAATTTTTTTTGGCCGGTTTGCATCCATTGTTGGTCCAAGGCCCAACCTACCAGCGAAATTTATGTCGTTTTAAAAGAACTGCACCCAATTAATTATATTTATATCGGAATCAACTTGAATAATATGAAAAATAAATTACTTATAATATTAGCATTACTACTTTGCGCTTGTGGTCAACAAGGACCATTGTATCTCCCAGATAATCACCCACCTGTTCGGCATAAATAATGATGAAATTTACTAAAATGCATGGTTGGGGTAATGACTTTATTGTTATTGATGGAATAAATCAGAACATTAATTTATCCGAGGCACAAATTGCTTGGCTTGGTGATCGTAATTTAGGTATAGGATTTGATCAATGTTTGATTGTTCAAGCAAGTAATAAAGATGGTGTGGATTTTGAATATAAAATATATAATTCTAATGGTAAAGAAGTTGGGCAATGTGGCAATGGAGCTAGATGCCTTGCAAGTTTTATTAAGGCTAAAGGCTTATCTACAAAAAATTCTTATGTGGTAGCAACCAAGACAACTGTAATGCATCTAAAAATAGAAGATGATGAAACCGTAACTATTGGTTTAGACAAACCAATTTTAGAACCACAAAAAATTCCTTTGTTGTATTCTAAGCAGCAGACTTTGTATTCAATACCTTTAGACTTTGATAATTCATGTGTTGTGCATGCGCTTAGTGTTGGTAATCCTCACGCTGTTATGCTTATTGATAATATTGATGATGCAATCGTAAAATATGGAAAAGCTATTAGCGAGCATTACTTATTTCCTGAGCAAGCAAATGTTGGATTTATGCGTATAATATCTAAGTCTCATATACAACTTCGAGTATATGAGCGTGGTTGTGGTGAGACTAAAGCTTGTGGAAGTGGGGCTGTTGCGGCAGCTGCAGTTGGAATTTTATATCATGGTCTTGTTGACACAGTTTTAGTAAGTTTACCTGGCGGAGATTTAAAAATTTCTTGGCCAGATTTGCAAAAAAATATATTTTTAAACGGTCCGACAAAATTTGTGTTTAGCGGCGAAATAGAGGATTTATGCGAGTTATAATTTTGGGTGCTGGGCAAGTAGGAGGGACACTAGCTAAGAACTTAGCAAGAGAAGATAATGATGTTACTTTAATTGATATTGACGAAGCATGCTTGCAAAAATTACAGCATCGTTTAGATATTCAAATAGTAAATGGTAATGCCTCTCACCCAAATACACTTTTAAAAGCAGGTATTCAGCAGGCTGATATGCTAATAGCTGTTACTAATAGTGACGAAGTAAATATGATAGCTTGTTTTATAGCTTATAATTTGTTTCAGACTCCGAGTAAGATAGCTCGTATTCGTACAGATAATTATTCTGAATATCCAAGTTTATTTGCAAATGGTGCTATTCCAATAGATGTATGTATTAGTCCAGAAAAATTAGTTACTGATCATATTATTAATTTAATTAAATATCCAGGAGCGACACAAATATTGGAGTTTGCTGATGGTAAACTTCTTTTAATGACTGTCAGGATTAATGTTACATATGAGATTTATGGTAAAAATATAAAACAGATAGAAAGGTTACTTGGAAACTTGCAAGTCAAGATAGTAGCACTTTTTCGCAATAAAAAATCGGTTTTGATAACAGAAGATCTTGTTTTAATAAAAAAAGATGTCATTTCTTTTATGGTTAGTGCCGTTGATATTCAAAAAGTTATATTAGTATTAGGATGTTTTGTTGAACCAAATAAACGAATAATAATAGCTGGTGGTGGACATATTGGCTGTAAGCTTGCACAGCAACTTGAGAACTCTTATCAAGTTAAAGTAATAGATCATAATATTAATTCAGCACTGCAGCTTGCAGATAGTTTGAATAAAGCAACAGTTCTAGATGGGGATATTGCTGATAAAAATTTATTGCTAAATGAAAATATAGAATTCACTGATGTTTTTTGTGCGGTAACCAATGATGATGAAGCTAATATTATGGCCTCATTACAAGCGAAAAACTTAGGGGTTAAATATACCATGGCATTAGTAAATAGAGATGCTTACGTGGATTTAATTGATGATAGTTCTATTGATTATGCAATTTCCCCCCAACTAATAACTATTGGTAGTATTTTAACCAAATTAAGACGTGGTAATATGGTTAAAGTATATCGACTACAGCATGATGAAGCAGAGGCTATAGAGTTAATAATTCATGGCAGTGAAAGTACTTCTAATGTTATTGGGCGTAAAATTTCTGATATCGACTTACCACAAAGCTGTTTGATAACATCAGTAGTTAGACAAGAAAAAGTGCATATTATAGATAGTGATTTTGTATTGCAAGATAAGGATCATGTTATATTGTTGCTTTTAAAGAAAAAATTTATAAGACAAGTGGAATCCCTTTTTCAAGTTAATTTATCATTCATGAGTTGAGTATTTATGCAATATAAAACTATATTTCGCTTGCTTGGATTATTGCTGATTATTTTCAGTCCAACGATGTTAACTCCTTTGTTAATAAATTTAATTTTTAATGAACATGTTTGGCTGCCATTTTTAATAGCCTATTTTTTTACAATGTTTTTTGGAATGGGATTATGGCTAACGTTTATTCATAATAAAAATGAACTTAAAATAAGAGATGGTTTTTTATTAGTTGTTTTATTTTGGTTTGCCATCTGTTTTTTTGCTTCAATTCCTCTATTACTTGTGATTAATACATTGCCAAATGTAACGGATGCATTATTTGAGACTGTTTCTGGAATTACTACAACTGGAGCTAGTGTTATTAAAGATTTAGAATCTTTACCTAAATCAATACTATTTTATCGTCAACAACTACAGTTTGTTGGTGGTATCGGAATTGTAATTTTGGCGGTTGCAATTTTACCAATGCTTGGTGTCGGCGGGATGCAGCTTTTCCAAGCTGAAACTCCAGGACCAATGAAAAATAATAAACTCACGCCGCGGATAACGCAAACTGCTAAAGCAATTTGGTCTATTTATTTATTTTTAACTGTTCTTTGTGCCGTTTGTTACTTTTTCGCTGGTATGACTTGGTTTGAAGCTTTGGGTGAAAGTTTTAGTACGGTATCTACTGGTGGTTTTACTCTACATAATGAAAGTTTTGGCTATTATAATAGCGAACTAGTTCGGATTATTGCTTGTTTATTTATGTTGTTAGGTGGTACAAACTTTGCTTTGCATTTTGTGGCAATTAAAAAAATAAGTTTGGCTGGATATCGTGCTGACGAGGAATTTCGTTTTTATTTAGGATTAATTTTAGCCGTTGGTATTATTATTACTTATAGTTTAATTAAGTCGCGTCCTCTAGATTTTAATTTACATACAGTAGTTGCAAGTTTTTTTACAATAATTTCTTTAGTTACAACCACAGGTTTTGGAATAGATATGGTTAACGATTGGTATAGTTTCATACCATTTTTAGGTATGCTATTAATGATTGTCGGTGGTTGTGCTGCTTCAACGAGTGGCGGTATTAAAGTGTTACGCGTGCTCTTAATTTATAAGCAAAGCAGACGCGAATTATCTAAAGTTCTTCATCCTCAAGCAATTATTCCAATTAAATTAGGAAAGAAAAGTGTTTCAGATACTACTATTCAATCTGTATGGGGATTTGTTAGTGTTTTTATAGGGTTATATTTGATTTTTTCCTTGATTTTTATGTGGCTAGGTCACAGCCTTGAAGATTCTTTTGCTATGGTAAGCGCGACGCTTACTAATTCAGGGTTTGGGTTAGCAAATTTAAAAGCAAATTTTGCTGAATATGATTCTTTATGTAAATGGTTATTAATTTTTCTTATGTTGATAGGTCGACTTGAAATTTTTTCAATTTTAATTTTATTTACTAAAGATTATTGGCGTGGTTAATTGTAGAATTTATCTAGTTTCCATCTTTTATGTAGCCACATCCATTGTTCTGGGTGTTCTAAGATTATTTTTTCCAGGGCTTCATTATATTTTTTAGTGTTATGGTACAATGATTCTTGAGTTGTAGGGCGCTCTTCCCAATGTATTGGATTATAAAATTTAAGCACATGCCTGCCATTCTCTAGGCGATAGCCAGCTGCTGGTACTACAGGTATACCTGTATGTCTAGAAATAGATGCTAGACTTCGGTAGGTTCCGGCTTTTTTTCCAAAAAATTCAACCGGGATGCCATCTTTATTTTGAACGATTGCATGTTGATCTAAGACAAAAACTACTGCATGGTTTTTTTCTAAAGCCTCTTTTACCATATGCATGGCATTTTGTTTTGGTATAACGTGCAATCCAGCTTTAAAGTAGCGATTAAAAAGGATTTTCTCAATTATTTTGTTGCCAATGTTTTTACGAATAAAGTGAAAATGTCCTTGATATTGTTTGAAGTTTAATATTCCACCTAATGGAGCGAACTCCCAACTGCCAAAATGTCCAGTTAGGATCAATACCCCTTGCCCTTGTTTTGCTACGTCTAAAAGATGAGTGTAATCAATTACATCTACTTTTTCTTGGAGTTTTTTATCACTTATAAATCTAATTAACAGAGTTTCTTTTATACACTTTGCTAAATGAGAATAAAAAGCCTTCGCAAGTTTGATTTTATCATTATGAGAGATCTTATCAGCAAATACTTGTTCGATATTACGCATTATTACTTTACGTCGGTAAGGTAAAAAGTGATAAATTAGTTTTCCAGTAAATGTTATAGGTAAATTTTCCATACTATTTACATGATTTTATTATGATGCAGGCGTTCATTCCAGCAAATCCACGATTAATAATCATTGCATGTGAGCCTGTATCTATTTGACGATGTTGTTTGCTAACAGATATATTTTGACAGTTTGGTGATATATTTTCTAAATTAGCTATACCAGGTATGCATTTATTGTTAAGACACATGGTCGTCAGGCTTGTATCTAATATATCTGATGCGCATAAAGTATGTCCCATTGACCATTTAAATGCAGTAACAGGAATATTGTTACCAAATATTTTTTCTATGGCTATTGATTCAGTTATATCGGATTTAGGGTTACCATTACCATGAGCAGTAATAAGAGAAAAATCATTGGCTGATAGGTTATTTTTATAGAGTGTATATTCTATAAGGTTTTCTAATTGCTTACCGTTATCTTCAATAGAAAACAGTCGGCTGCCCTCAGTTCTGACATCACCACCTATTAATTCAGCGTAACATATAGCATCGCCTCGCTCAGATACACTTTTGTCACTCTCAAGAATAATAGCACTTGCTCCTTCTGCAAGAATTGTTCCATTATGTTGTGTATCAAAAGGCTTTAGATCTTCATTGCTAAGTAAGCCTAGTTTATCATAATAAAAAAGTGCTTGTGGCTCGGTACCTAAATCATAACCAACTACACAAGCTCTATCAATTTGTCCGGCGTTAATTGCATGAAATGCTTCAATAATTGCTTGAGAACCACTTACTGCATGATTAGTAATATTATGATTTGCACCTTTAAAACCATTGGTTATGCCTACGTATGCTAAAACATTATTAGGCAGGCTTCTAAGCAGCCACATTGGATGAACTTCATTAAATAGATTTTCTGCAAAGCTTGGCATTTCTGCATTTGACTTTGCAAGTAATGGTAAAAAATCGTATTGTTGAAAATATTTATTTCCAGGCGAGCCGACAAATATACCTGATTTATCAGCAAATGCGTCTA
Source organism: Gammaproteobacteria bacterium (assembly GCA_030427555.1). Lineage (GTDB taxonomy): Bacteria > Pseudomonadota > Gammaproteobacteria > Legionellales > Legionellaceae > 2-12-FULL-35-11. The sequence continues at coordinate 9,602 of JAUIBC010000010.1, forward strand.
GTTCTTCTTGGGATTTATCAGCAAGTTTTGCTTGATAATTTTTTATTCCACTATGTTCAATTGCTTGTTGTGCTGCATTTATACCAAAGATATCTTGCTTGCTAATAACTTTTTTAAGTTTTTTATCTGGTAGCATCGCTGCGTTAACATTTTCTATTTCGCAACCTTTAGATATTGGAAACTCATTTAATTCCCAATTAGTTATGGTTTTAATGCCATTCTTACCATCTAATATACTTTGCCAAGTATTATCGATATCATTGCCAGTTGCAGTTAATGCGCTTATGCCGGTGATATATACTTTATTATTTGCGCTCACAAATTACTCTCCAAACTCTGGGTGTTTGAAAACTAGGCAACTATTGGAACCACCGAATCCAAATGAATTAGATAAGGCTACCCCAACTGACTTTTCAAGAGGAGATTCGGTTACATAATTTAAGTCACACTCTGGATCTAAGGTAGATAAATTAGCATTTATTGGAAGTTTATTCTTTTCAATTACCATAGTTGATATTAATGCTTCTAGTGCACCAGCTGCTGCAATTAGGTGGCCTGTTTGTCCTTTAGTTGAGCTAACAGGAATTTTTTTTGCTTTGTGTTCAAATACTTCTTTAATAGCATTAGTCTCGCTTAGGTCATTCATTTTAGTTGATGTGCCATGAGCGTTTATGTAATCAATATCAGAAAAACTTACATTTGCATTATTTAATGCCGCGCGAATTGCTTGGATCGCTCCGTCGCCATTAGGATGTGAATCAGTTATTCTATATGAGCTTAAACTATTTCCTTCACCAGCTAACTCAGCGTAAATATGAGCTCCTCTATTTTTAGCATGCTCCCATTCTTCAAGAATTAGGAAAGCAGCTCCTTCACCAAGTACAAAACCATTTCTAGTTTTGTCAAAAGGACGGCTAGCTGTTTGTGGAGTATCATTATAAGTTGATAAAGCGCCAAGCAAACAAAAGCTTGATAATCCAATAGGATTTATCATCGAATCAAAACCACCAGCAAGCATTATATCGGCATCTCCTCTGCGTACAACTTGCATTGCAAGTCCAAGTGCTTGTCCACTAGAGGCGCAGGCAGTATGCACGGAGTTTGCATATCCATGACAGTTAAATTGATTTATAAGTAGCGATAAGCCTGTATTTGAAGTAGTACTGCCAAAGTCATATAAGTTAAAAAAATCTTGAGATTTTTCTGCTAATTTAGCCCAATTAGCGATACCGTCTTGTGCGCATGTTTTTTGAAATTTAACAAGATAAGAAAATTCAGCCGTCATCATTCCACTACCACAGACTATACCAAATCTTGGGTTAGTGCAGTCTGTTGTAAGTTTAGCGTCAGTTACTGCTTGAAGCGCCGCATCAAGTGCAAACTCAGTAAATTTAGATGCAAATCGATTATTTTTGGTTTTTAAGGATGGATGCATGCTAAAGTTTTTGACTTCGGCGGCTATTGTTGTTGGAAAGTGGGATGCATCAAACTGTTGAATATTATCAATCCCTGATTTACCAGCTAACAAATTTTCCCAAGTTGATTTTACATTATTTCCTAAAGGAGATACTGCGCCAAGGCCTGTAATCGCAACTCGTCTTTTTTTTAGCATATTGATTCCACAGATATCATAACCATTTCCATAACACATACACGTTTACGAGCTACCTCACTGCGAAAGCGTAATATTATTTCATCATCTTCTTGTTTTTTGATAATTAGTGAGGTTACTACTTCATCGCCAGGAAATACAAAGTCATTCATTTTAATTTTACGCAGTTCTTTTAGCTTGTATTTGTAAGGTAAATTTGCTTTTTCTATAAATTGATATGCTAGATTAATTTTACATTCTAACAGCACGGTCATGGGTAATACTGGTTTATTTGGGAAATGATCTGGGAAATACGGTGCTTGGCGCGATATTTTTTTACAACCAACAACCCTAACGCCAGGATCATATTCAATTACTCTGTCATAAGTTAGATTAATTAGGGTTGAATTTATATTTGTTTTATTTACTGTAAAATCTGTTGCAAGATTTGAATTCCCACCCCATTCTCCAAGCCTGTATATCTCATTGAATTGTCTTTTTATTAAATCTTCTGAAATGAAAGTCTCCATTGGCAACATAGGCCCAATTGCACGAGTAATGCAAAAGACTTCCTCTTCATCAACATATGCCTTAGCACTGTATTGCACCGCGTCTTGTTCAATAGAGTCAATGTTCGCTTCAAGTAGTAAGGTTTCACCAACTTTAACATTACGATGAAGTTGCGCGCATTCAACTACTCCGGCTACGGGACGCATTTTAAAGTCACAACTAAACATCACATTCCATGCGGCAAGCTGACCTAATGTCTCACCTATCATAGGAGGATTAAAGCAAAGTTCGTTTTTTTCATTTATACAAAGATATTTATCATCATGGGTAATATGTTTTATTCCACGACAAGTTTTTTTAGGTATAAATTCTATAATCCTATCTACAAATAAAAAGCTCATTACGCTACCACTTCACTCATATTTTGTTCTTGGTTTGCTGAAATAATCAATTTGCAAAAAGTTTCCACGGTAAATAGCATTGGAATTTCATTAACTTTCATATTTTCTTGAAAATTTTCTTCTGGAACTTCACTTAAATATTTTTTTAAAGCCTTCATTCCAGCTGGTGTAATGACACCATTTTTTTCAAATTCACTTTCTGATAAATCACCACGAGCATTTTTTTCAAGTTGGCCACGAGGTATCTTAATTCAAAATTCTTTTTCCAATTGAAAGACTAAATCTAAAAAATCGATTGATTCAGCACCTAGATCAGATATAAGTCTACTAGTTAATTTAACTTCATCATCATCAAGCACTAAAACATCAGCGATAATTTTGCTTACTTTTGGATAAACATTATCAATATTCATGCAAATTCCTTAGTAATTATACTTGTTAGTTTAGGGCAATTCTGGGATTCTATCATAGAGTAAATTAAGTCTCAATTTGAATTTAAGTTAGAATATATAAGCTCAGATATATATTATTTTTACAAGACAAAATGGTTAATTAGTAAAAAAAAGCACAATCATTGCATCTATTTGTAAAATTTGGTAGCATGCAATGTCCTACACCAATTATATAACATATAACCAAATATTTATGGGTCCAATTATTTCAATTTTTGCAAAGCCGCGGGTAAAGAATGGAAACAATTTTATTATCAATTTTATGGACACAGGTATTTTATCAGAAGAAGTATATCGTTTATTAGAACAAATAAAAAATTCAAATGCTTATGCATATGCAACATTACTGCAACAACTTGATGATATATCAGATTTTACTAGAGATAAAGATGAGATGGTATATATAAAAGGACACCATTTCAATATGGTTGTGCGCTTAATATTTCTGCAAGCGGAGTTAATTCCTAATATCTTAATGTATGTAAATAAATATCTAGAGGAAAATAAACCAAAAACTAATGAGATAATTCAAAATCTTCGTATTAAGTACTTACCTAGAATTAATCATCAGGCACAAGTTGGTAACTTAGCACATCATTCACTTGATCATGGTGTAGAGATTAAAGTTCGTTCTATGCAGGTAATAACTAGTGATTTGGGGATGTATACTACTGACTCAGATTATGATGTCTTTATGCGCAATGTTATAAGTTTTGCGCTTGAGTGTCATGACTATTTTCAAGGTGAGCCAGCAGAAGGTTATGCAACGGTTGAAGAACAAACCGCTGACTTTGTAATTAACTGCTTGTTAGGAGAAGATGGATTTCCAAACTTATCTCCTGAAGTAATTGCCTGGATTAGGTATCAAATTATTTATTTGATACCTATAGCTACTACAGTTGCGTTTAGTATTAAAAACCCAGTTCATTTAACAAATCTACTAAGATTTTTTGAAGAAGCTTGTCGGAAAGCAAAAATACAAATTTGCGCCAAAGGTAATGAATTAATCTGTTTAATGACAAACGTTATAGCTAATATTGTAGGTTGTTTTGATACAATTCCTTATGTGATGCGTAGCTCGATAAAACGCCAAGCTAAACATGAATTACTTACTTCAGAGACATATTTAAAGAATTTTAGTGTGAATAATACGTTAGAAGAATCTAGTTCGATAAAATCATTAATCAGTTATATTCTGTCTACAGAGGAAATGCAAAAATATTTTAATGATGAAGATTATGATTGTAACTTACAAGCTTATGAAACAGGGCTTATTTCTAAATTTGGAATGACGCTGGAGCTTGCTAATAAAAACAAAGATGTAGATGTACAATCTAAAGCAAGGTTAGTAGGAGATTTTATTCGAGAAATGAAAATAAAATACTCTGATTGTTCTAATATGGATTTAATGCTGACAGAATTTGATAGTGAGTTTGCCGCGCGCGGCATTGGCCAAGCAATTGAAAGTCTATTTATGCAAGATAATACAATTGCGAAAGAGAGTGCATTTTCTAAAAGTAACCTTGGGCGTGCCTATCTTACTAAAGAACTTATTGATTTATACGATAAGAAGAAGTCTAGACATTATTGTTTAAAACAAAGAAAATCAGATAGTATTATTGAAGTAAAAGCTATAGAAGCAGATTCGATTAATATAGTAAGCTTTTTTGAAGGGTATAAGAAGTTAAATCCGGAAAATCGGATAATAGTTTTAAAAGAGATAGCTTTAAATTTAATTACTCAAGCTGGGCTCAATTATTTGAAGTATCCTGTTTTGGAAGATTCTTTAGATTATATTCCTGAAAAGTTATCAATAAGTTATGCAAATAACCCAGATTATCACTCTCAGGAAATAAAAGGAAATCTTAAATTTACTCTATAACGCAATATAAATTGGTAAATTCTTTATTTCTTGGGTATAAATATATAAATAGTCCCATAAATTTTTTCTGCTGGAGTTAGAAATTTCATATGAAGAGAATTAATTACTTTTGGCGTAAAGGATTATGGACTTTATTTAGCTTATTATTTTTGTTTATAGCTGTTGTTACGGCATTATATGTATATGCATCTAGTCAGTTGCCAAAAGTTGAATCTTTAAAAACAGTAAAGTTTCAGGTGCCATTACGTATTTATACTCAAGATGGTTTGTTAATCCAAGAATATGGCGAAAAGCGGTGTAGTCCTTTAGCGTTTCAAGATATTCCTAAAACTTTAGTTTACGCAATTCTTGCAACCGAAGATCAAAGGTTTTTTGAACATCCAGGGGTAGATATATTTGGTTTAGGACGCGCCGCGATTAATATGGTACAAACAGGGAGAAAATCCCAGGGCGGTAGTACCATTACCATGCAAGTTGCCAGAAATTTCTTTTTAAATCGTAAAAAAACATTTTTACGAAAGTTTAATGAAATAATGTTGGCTGTTAAAATTGATCGTGAATTAACTAAAGAAAAAATATTAGAATTATATTTAAACCAAATATATTTAGGCAATAGGGCTTATGGAGTTGGGGCAGCTGCCAAAATCTATTATGGAAAAGAATTAAAAGATTTGTCAATTGCCCAATTGGCAATGATAGCTGGTTTACCCCAGGCCCCATCTACGCATAACCCAATTGCTAATCCCAAAGCAGCAAAAAAAAGACGTAATCATGTATTAAAAAGATTGTATGAAGAAAACTATATTAGTAAAGCTCAATATGACGAAGCTAGGCATGAGCCAATTTCTGCTAGATATCATGGAACGAAAATAGAAGTTTCAGCGCCTTACGTTGCGGAGATGATACGTCAGTCATTGTATGATCATTTTGGTCCTGATGCGTATACAAATGGTTATGAAGTTTATACAACGATTGATAGTAAGTTGCAAAAAAGTGCAAATAATTTAGTTGAAGATCATCTTCTTGCATATGACAATCGTCATGGTTATCGCGGCCCAGTAAGTAAGATAGATGTTAGTTCTCTTGGTTCAACAAAGGCTATTTTACAAAAATTAAAGACTTTTCCTCCAATAGGAGACCTTGAAGTAGCAGTTATAACTGATGTTGCAGATAAAAGTGCAACTGCAATAACCGCAAATCGTAAAAGCATTACTATACCATGGCAAGGTCTTTCCTGGGCTCGTCCAGCATTACGTAAAGGTTGGGTAGGAAGGAGCCCTACGGCGGCTAATCAAGTGGTTAAAGTTGGAGATATTGTTTATATACGCCAACAAAACGAACAATATAAATTATCCCAGGATCCGCAGGCTGAAGCAGCATTAGTTGCTATTGATCCCAAAAATGGTTCAATAGAAGCATTAGTTGGTGGTTTTAATTTTCAAAGGAGTAAATTTAATCGTGTGACACAATCTTATCGCCAGCCTGGATCTAGTTTTAAGCCATTTATTTTTGCGGCTGCTATTAACAAAGGCTATTCCTTAGCAACTTTAATCAATGATGCGCCTATTGTTGTTAAAGATCCTAGTCAAAATGATAGTTTGTGGCGACCACATAATGTTAAATATAAATTTAATGGACCAACTAGATTACGCCAAGCTTTGAGTCGTTCTGTTAATCTTGTATCAATTCGTATTTTAGAAGATATAGGTATAGATTACGCTATTGATTTTGCTGGCAGATTTGGGTTTAAAAAATCTACATTGCCGCACTCATTATCTCTCGCTCTAGGTAGTTTAACGGTTAGTCCAATTGATATTACTGCGGCTTATGCTGTTTTTGCTAATGGTGGTTATAAAGTAGAGCCGTTTTTGATTGATCATATTACAGATAGTAGTCACAATATTTTATTGCAAGCTAAAGCTTCTAGTGTTTGTTACAATTGCGAAGAAAATCAAAGAAAATTTGATGTTAGTGCTCCCAGGGTTATACCTCAAGATGTTGCTTTTTTAATGAATAGCGCATTGCAAGACGTTATCCAGCATGGTACCGGTACATTAGCTAAATCTTTAAACCGTAATGATATAGCTGGTAAAACAGGCACAACTAATCAACAAATGGATGCTTGGTTTTGTGGATATAGCCCAGACTTAGCTGTGACAACATGGATAGGATTTGATTCTCCACGATCATTGCATGAGTATGCATCTAGGCTTGCATTACCATTATGGATAGATTTTATGAAAGTTGCATTACAAGAAAAGCCTGAGCAAATAATAGAAAAACCTGATAATATTGTTGCAATTAATATTAATCCGAAAACAGGTTTGCGTGCAACGAGCGATCAAAGTAGAGTGATGAAAGAATATTTTCGTGATATTAATATCCCCCAACTTGATAATAGTACAGGATTTAATTCTCAAAATACCAATCATCAATTAGATAGTCAGGATAGTTTGTTTTAAAAATCTTCGGTATAATAATCTTAGAAAAACGTAGTTGCCATCTACTACGCGGTTAAATTATAAAAAAAGGGTTAAAAAATGAAAATAGGACAGAATTCACTTGCTACTAAATCTGAACTAAAGGTTGGCAATAAAACATATCAATATTACAGTCTTGAGAAAGCGCGCAAAGATCATTTTGCACAAATAGAGCGCTTGCCGTTTTCTTTAAAAATCCTTTTTGAGAATTTATTACGTTTTGAAGATGGTAACACGGTAACAGTAGATGATATTAAAGCATTGGCAGAATGGACTAATACTAAAACTTCTCAACATGAAATAGCATATAGACCAACTAGAGTTCTAATGCAAGATTTTACCGGTGTACCAGCCGTAGTTGATTTAGCTGCTATGCGTACTGCATTAGAAAAAATGGGCCAAAACCCAGATAAAGTTTCGCCTTTATCTCCAGTAGATTTAGTAATAGATCATTCGATTATGGTAGATAAATTTGCAACACCAAATGCTTTAAAGTTTAATACCGAAATAGAAATGGAAAGAAATAATGAAAGGTATCAGTTTTTACGTTGGGGACAAAAGGCTTTTGCAAATTTTAGAGTCGTACCTCCAGGAACTGGTATTTGCCATCAAGTAAATCTTGAATATTTAGGCAAAACAGTCTGGTCGCAAGAGATTAACGGTGAATCATTTGCTTATCCTGACACATTAGTTGGTACTGACTCACATACAACTATGATCAATGCTTTAGGTGTTTTAGGTTGGGGAGTTGGTGGTATAGAAGCCGAGGCTGCTATGTTGGGACAGCCTGTTTCTATGTTAATTCCGGAAGTAGTAGGGCTTAAATTAGTTGGTAAGCTTAAAGAAGGTATTACTGCAACCGATCTAGTTTTGACTGTCACACAGTTATTAAGGGCTGAAGGCGTAGTTGGTAAATTTGTTGAGTATTATGGTCCAGGATTGGCTGATTTACCTTTAGCAGATCGTGCGACAATTTCTAATATGTCTCCAGAATATGGCGCAACGTGTGGATTTTTCCCCGTAGATGCTGAAACTATCCGTTATTTAGAATTAACTGGCCGTACGCAAGAAGAAATAGAGTTAGTTAAAGCATATTCTAAGTCCCAAGGGTTATGGTACGACTCAAGTAAAGAAGACCCGATTTACACTAAATCATTAGAATTAGATTTAAGTATTGTTGAACCATCTTTATCTGGGCCAACTCGTCCACAAGATAAGGTAAATTTACAAACGTTACCACAAGAATTTGCAACTTTTCTTAGTAAGTCTAACAAATCACAAACCTCTACGAAAAATGATAAAGAGCATGAGTTAACTCATGGAGATGTAGTTATTGCCGCAATTACTAGTTGTACTAATACTTCTAATCCAAGTGTACTAATGGCAGCCGGATTAGTTGCTAAGAAGGCGATTGAAAAAGGTTTGACTCGTAAGCCTTGGGTAAAATCTTCACTTGCTCCGGGATCTAAAGTTGTAACAGATTATTTGCATAAGGCGGGTTTGCAAAAATACTTAGATGAGTTAGGTTTTAATCTTGTTGGTTATGGTTGTACAACTTGCATTGGTAACTCTGGACCTTTACCTGAAGAAATTGCGAGTGCAATTAATGAACGTGACTTAGTTGTCAGTTCAGTGTTATCCGGTAATCGTAATTTTGAAGGGCGAGTCCATCCACAGGTGCGAGCTAACTGGCTAGCTTCGCCACCACTTGTTGTCGCATTTGCATTAGCTGGAACAGTTAATATTGATTTATCTAGCCAACCAATTGGGAATGATAACAATGGAAACCCTGTGTATTTGAAAGATATTTGGCCTACAAATAAAGAAATTGCTGAGGAAGTTGCCAAAGTATCTGGTCGTATGTTTCAAAAAGAATATGCTGAAGTATTTGATGGAGATGCAGAGTGGCAAGCTATTAAGGTTACAGAAAGCGAGACTTTCGAGTGGAGTAACAGCTCAACATATATTCAACATCCGCCATTTTTTGAAAATTTAACTCATCGAATAGAAAAACTTCAGCCGATTCGTTCCGCTAATATTTTAGCATTACTAGGCGACTCAATTACAACAGATCATATTTCACCAGCCGGCGCAATTAAATCTGATTCTCCTGCTGGAATTTACTTGAAATCAAAAGGAGTTAGCGAGCAAGATTTCAACTCTTATGGTTCAAGAAGAGGCAATCATGAAGTTATGATGCGTGGTACCTTTGCTAATATTCGTATTAGAAATGAAATGACCCCAGGGAAAGAAGGTGGTTATACTAGACATATCCCAAGTGGCCAAGAAATGCCTATTTATGATGCCGCTATGTTATATAAAGAAGAGGGAACACCATTAGTTATTTTTGCTGGTAAAGAATATGGTACAGGCTCATCCAGAGATTGGGCTGCTAAAGGAACGAATTTACTAGGAGTTAAGGCTGTTATAACAGAAAGTTTTGAGAGGATACATCGTTCTAACTTAATAGGCATGGGAGTATTACCTTTGCAGTTTATTGGAAATGATAATCGTAAAAGTTTACAATTAACTGGTAATGAGAAGGTTAACATATTATTAAGCGATACAATAAAACCTAGCGATAATATAGAAATTAACATCGAGTATCCGGATGGCTCAGTAAAATCTCTAGAAGTAAAGTGTCGCATCGATACAGCAAATGAACTTGAATATTATAAAAACGGAGGAATTTTGCATTACGTTTTACGTAAGATGTCAATGGATTAAAATAAGTAGTATTGTAAGCCTGTAATACCTAGAGTACTTACGGGCTACGATACTATTATTATTTAATGCAATGATAGTAAACGTATTAAGTACTAGATTCTTGTTCTTTTACTTCCAAATTTGAAATTACTTTTTTAACTCCTTTAAGATTTTTTACTCTTTTTAAGATAGCAACAACAGACTTATTTGAACTGACAGTTCCAGATACGGTAACGGTACCGTTATTGGTTGTCGCATTTATTCCTACAAGTGGAATAGAATCGTCATCTACTACTTTAGCCTCAAGAATTGCCGCTTCAATTTTTGTTGTAATATAAGCATCAGTAAAGGCAGAATTAATTTGTTTTATTTCGAGATCAGTTGCATTTATACCTTTAACTCCTTTAGTAGAAGTAACAATACGTAGAGCATCAACAAATGCTAGTTTATCATCTACTCTTCCATTTAAAGTTACTATCCCTTTATTTGTGGATACAGAAATATTTAATGGATTTAAATGTTTATTTTTAGTTATTTTTCCTTTTATAATAGAAGTTATAAAATAATCATTGGCTTTTTGTTTAACATCGCTAAAACTGGCAGCAGCAGCAAAGCTTATGCTAATTAAAAGTATTATGCTGCTAATAAACGTAAAAAATTTTTTCATATAAAATTTTCCTAGTAAAATTGCCAAAGTACAGAGTAAAATTATCCAAAGTATATCAAAAATTTTGTAGTAGAGCATAACAATGTATTTTTATCTTCGCAATTTATTATTCTTACTGCCCGCAGAGCTTGCACACCACCTTAGTCTTTTGTTTTTATGTTTTTTACCGAAGTTTTTATTTGCCAAGCCTAGCATAAATAAGATGGAATGTATGGGGATAAAATTTCCACATAAAATAGGATTGGCTGCAGGTTTTGATAAAGATGCTAAATATTTAGATGCGCTTGCGAAACTGGGTTTTGCTTTTATCGAAGTAGGAACGATTACCCCTAGACCTCAAAGTGGTAATCCGAAGCCACGTTTATTTAGATTAGTAAAATCAAAAGCATTAATAAATCGCATGGGATTTAATAATGCAGGTGTTGATAATCTAATTATGAATATAAAGAAAAGTAAGTTTAAGGGGATTTTAGGCATAAATATTGGTAAAAATAAAGATACTCCTTTGGCCGATGCATTTGCAGACTATGTGTATTGTATGCGCAGAGTGTATCAATATGCTGATTACATAGCGATAAATATTTCATCGCCGAATACAGCTCATTTAAGAGAACTCCAAAGTATCGAGTATTTTGACGAGTTCATTGGTAAAATAATTATCGAGCATAAGCGGTTAGCTATGAAATACAAAGTATATGTTCCTCTGGCTATAAAGGTTTCCCCGGATGAGTCATCGCAAGTATTAAGTAATATTGCCAATGTGGCGCTTAAATATAAAATAGATGCGATTATAGCTACTAATACTTCTAATTCGCGTTTCAATTTGAATTCTAAATATAGTTCCGAAAAAGGTGGGTTAAGTGGTAAGCCTATTCTTAATTTATCTAATGATACTTTGCAGCAAATAAAAAATATTGTTGGAGATAATATTAGTATAATTGGTGTAGGAGGGATTGATGATTTGCAAAGTGCTGAGACTAAATTAGCTTCTGGCGCCTCACTTTTACAAGTATATACAGGTCTTATATATAATGGTCCTAAGTTACTGAGAGATTTATCTAGACTTTAAGCGTGAATTTATCTTAAGAAAACCTACCAAAGTATATATCATATAGTTGCTTGTATTCTGGAGATTTCTTGTAGTTAGCTATCACATTGTTAATATTTTTCAATAGAATAGGGTTTTTATTGTTGACTATAACTCCTATTCCAACGCCAATATTTAATGGATTGCCTACTATATCGAGTTTTTCTGAAGAGTTATTTTTCCAATATATAGCCATGGCATTACTTACAGCTGCCATTTCTATTTTCCCACTTAGCAAATCAGATAATAATTGATGATTACTATTAAATTCAATTAATCGCATGTTGTTGTATCTGGATAATTGATTGAAATAATATTTGGCTATACTATTTTTGTTAATGCCTAAAGTTTTGTTTTTCAGATTTAATTGAGAAGTAGGCATGTTATTAATTTCTTTTCTAACTAAAAAACGATATTCGCTTATCATGTATGGTTGTGAGTATTTTATATTGATATAGTTCCTTGCAATATCTATTCCTCCTAAGCCAATGTCAGCCTTTTGCATGGCAACAGCGTTGGTTACTTGGGATGATTGCATAGGAATGAAAATGCATTTTCTATCTAGAGATTTGCATATATGTAACATTAGATCAATATCAAACCCAGATAGATCATTGTTTGAGTTTTGAATGACAAATGGAGGCATAAAGTGAGCAACTGCTATGCGAATAGCTGGCATCTCAGTTGCATATATGCTTTTACAAAATAAAATAAACCAGAAAGTTAACGACAATCCTTTGCGCATAATTAACTCATTTAATTTTTAAGATCTATATTACATTATTATATTTTATGCCCACATACAATATGGAATTTTTATGACGGTTTTTTTTAGTGGCAATATGCGTTATGTTAGTTTAGTGCTTATGCGAACAATTAGGGCACATCAGTGGATGAATTGTCAACAGTCCTATTATATAATGCTTCTAAAAAAAGCTAAGGTATTGTTAATAATTTAAAGAGTGAATTTATGGAGCTTTTATATGTTTAAAGGTAAATTTCAGAGTGCATGTAATACAGAAAAACGAAGAATTGTATCTGATTGTGAATTTCTTATTTTATGTGGGCACGATCCAAAATATATTTTGTCATTAGTCGATGACTCAGAGGAACTGGAGAGAATGATTCAAGATGAAATGGTTTCTTTTTTGGATGAAGTATTCCCGTTAGATGATACATCTTCCGAAGAGGTTGCTGATGCTCCTGAAACGCCAACAGTGCAAGAAGAGTATTCCAATAATTTTTTTGGGAAAAAAGAAAATTGGGTTAGTGACAAAGCCCCTAAATTATTAAAAGACTTAGGTTATTCTGATGAGCAAATTAATATCCTTATAAAACGAAAAATGTCTAGATACAATCTTGTAGCATTAATTGAGTCCACTCCTTGCTTAATTAAAAAAATTAAACACGAGCAATTAATTTGCATTATAAGTAAACATGGTGGTGCTAAAGCATTAATGGTATTACGAGATAATTTATCTAAACTAATCGCCTTTGGTTTTACAGCAAAACAAATTGTTGCGATTTCAAGTGTTTATTCTGGTGGGAAAAACATAAACGTAGTACTGGATTTTTTTGATAAACTAAAAGAGTTAGGATTTTCCCAAGCAAAAATTACGGCACTTATGAGTCGTGGAAGATCTTGTAAATATGTGAAGGATATTATGAGTGATGATAGCATTCAAGATAAAGATAAAATTCTTGAGGGCTATTTAGGGTCCAAAAGAATTTCTCGGATGAGCAATAGTTGACAGTCTTGTGCAAACCCGTCTTGGATGGAGCTTAAAGTTTAATTCAAGCTCATATATTTATGATCATATAAATGAAATCCCATAGTCTAGAGGATTGATATTAAGATATTTTGCTATACTTTGCCCAACATCTGCAAAACTATCGCGTCTGCCTATAAATTTGCTTGGGAAGTTTGCCCCATAAAAAATTACAGGGACATGTTCACGTGTATGATCTGTTCCTGGAAATGTTGGGTCACAGCCATGATCGGCTGTAATTACAACTAAATCATTTTTTTGTAATAATGCATCTAATTCTGGTAGGCGAGCGTCTAATTCTTCGAGAGCTTTAGCATAACCTATAGTATCTCGACGATGGCCAAACGCTGAATCAAAGTCAACAAAATTAGTAAAAATCAAGCTGTTATTAGGAGCTGACTCTAAGGCTTCTAGAGTAGCATCAAATAACTTCATGTTTCCATTAGCTTTAATAGTTTTAGTGACTCCGAAACCAGCAAAAATATCATTGGTTTTACCTATGGCGATTACTTCGTTACCAGAGGTTTTAATTTTATCTAAAAGAGTTTCTGTTGGTGGTGGAGTTGCATAATCTTTGCGGTTTCCAGTACGGTAAAAACTGCCTGGCTCCCCTTTAAAAGGTCTCGCAATTGCGCGGCCAATGTTATATGGATCAATTAACTTCCGCGCTACTTCGCATAATTCATATAATTTGTCTAGTCCAAAATAATCTTCATGTGCGGCTATTTGAAAAACACTATCTGCCGAAGTATATACTATAGGCTTGCCAGTTTTAATGTGTTCAGCACCTAACTCCTCAATAATTACAGTACCAGACGCGTGTTTTTCTCCTAAAACTCCTGGTATATTTCCTTGGCTTATTAAGTTATTGATTAGTTTCTCAGGGAAGCACTTATCTTTATTTGCAAAATAACCCCATTCTTGCATAACAGGGGTCCCAGCTAATTCCCAATGCCCACTTGGAGTGTCTTTTCCCAAGCTTTGTTCAACAGCATAGCCATAATAGGCAGATGGCTCTTGTAAGTTAGCTAGATTTAATACTTTGCTCCCAGAGCTTGCCATAGCAGCATGATATAAGCCTCTTTTGCTAAGATTAGGTATATTTAAATTCCCAGATCTAACCCCAGGCTTATCAGCTAAACCATTAGCACATGCTTCATAAATATGGCCAAATGTGTTAGCTCCAGTATCATTATAAAGATTAGCATCTAAACTTGCGCCAACTCCTAAAGAGTCTAAAAGTAAAATACAGACACGTCGATCGGACATATTTAATTTCCTTTGATACGATGACAATAAGTTTCTTTGATTCCAAATAAAGCGAATGCAGCTATTATTAACCCGGCTGGTAAAATGCTTGCGGCAAATAAGAAATCACCACTTGAGTATGTTGGTATATTATTAATAATTTGCATTTCACCATGATAAATTAATAAAAAGCTAAATACATTTTGAAAGATTATATATCCACTTTGGGTCATTATTGAAACAATACTAACCGCACTTGCTGTAATAACAGCCGGGCTAATTTCGGCAACTAATGCATAGCTTATTACTTGCGCGGAAGTAAAAAATCCAAGGCAAAAAAACAATATAAGCATAGTAGAAGCTGATACATTAGCGTACAAAATAAGTAACAAACTTATAAAAGAAGCAAATAAACCCCATTTCATAGGGGCAATGCGTAACCCAACTCTATCTGAAAGCCACCCCATAATCGGACCACCAATAATAGTACCGAAAAATAGCATAGAGTTGATAATAGATGCCTGTTCTTTAGTTATACCTAGATGTTGCATTAAGAATAAAGATCCCATAACCGCACCAAATACGGCAATACCCATATTCATTAAGCTAGCATAAAGTGCTGCTTTAAGTGTTTGTGGATTTGTATATACTGTTTTGATTGTTTCTAAAATACCGTACTTGTTTTTATTAATTTTTGAAGATTTTGGAGCTTCTTGTAAAACGTAATACATTATTAATAGGAAAGCGACTCCAAGCCAACCGATGGCTATTAATGAATTTCTCCAGCCTATATAAAGAACTAATTTAGTTAAAGGATATTGTGCTAGCATGCCTCCTGACATGGCAATTGTTACAATGACTCCAGTTACTAATGCCATTTTTTTTGGAGGGAACCAACGTGATGTAATGCGGATTGGTCCTAAAAAACAAAATGCACTACCAATACCAGTAATAAATCTACAACACAATGCTATTGTAAATGAAGTTGAGTACGCTAAAACAAAAGTACTTATAACACAAAGTAACATGCCAATAATAATTGTTTTTTTGGCAGCAAATCTATCTAAAATTATCCCAGCACAAAATAAGAATATGACGTTAGAAAAATAATATACGCTAGACATATAAGTCATTTTGTCAGCTTTAATGTTAAAGTCCAGCATTATATTATCCGCGATAGATGCAAACATATTTCCTTGAATGAACTCATAGAAAAAAAATAGTGATGCAACAAAACATATGAACCATGGGTACCAAGTTCTAGTTTCCAAATAATTTTCTTGAAGTTTTTCTGCCATATCCAATTCTAATGTCCTTAATTTTTAGATCCTTGCACGGAACAATATGTTTCTTTCATCAATAGAGTTGCAAGAAGTGATATAATCGCTGTAATGGGAAAAATTAGCATAGCGTGCTGGTAGTTATTAGCAGTGTATTGCGAGTTTGCTGCTCCACTATCCATTATTAACCCAAATAATATTTGCCCCAAACCACCACCACTCATAATAATTACAGATGCAATTCCAGTTGCAATTCCAGTATTACTAAGTGGATTACTTTCTGCTATTAAAGGATAGCTTATTACTTGGGTGCTTGTTACAAAACCTAAGGCAAAAAAGATAAAACTCAATTCATTCGAGGATAAGGTTAATCCTAATATAAGTGGTAAAAACAAAATAAATGTAAGTAATGCTCCATAAAGCATGATTGGTTTGCGTTTACCATGTTTATCAGATAAATAACCAAGAACAGGGCAGCCTATTATACTACCAATAAAAATTAGACTCACGATATTACTCGCAGTTAATGAATTTACTTTGTGTATATTCATTAAGTAGCTACCTCCCCATAAAGCACAAAGAACCATTATGGGTAGATTTAAACAGGCCGTATAAACACCAGCAAGCCAAGTTTGTTTGTTTTTTAGTGATTGATAAAATTTAAGAAACCATGTTTCACTAGATTGTGTGGTTATATTGTTTGGATTATTTTTATCGCGAACAAATATAGATATCCATAACAATGCCATCATACCAAATACTGCATCAATTAGTACCGCATTTCTCCAGCCAATTTTGCTGTTTAAATATGAAAATGGGGTATGGGCTACCATTCCGCCTATAAATGCCATGGTTACAATTAATCCAATGACTAGTGCTTGTTTTTTGGGTGGAAACCATCTGCTAACTAAAACCACACATGATAAAAAGCAAAAAGCATTACCAATTCCTGTAAAAGCATGAAAGATTGTGGCATAAATGGCACTATGCGTTAAGGCAAAGCCTAACGTACCAATTATACAAATTAATAATGCAATGATTATTACTTTTTTTGCTGGAAAATGGTCAAGAATAATACCTGCCGGGAGTAAAAATATAACGTTGGCCCATACAAAAGAGCTTGACATCCAGCTTATTCCTCTAGCATCAAGGTCGAAGCTTTGACGGAGATCTTGGTTAATTACATCAAAAACATTTAATTGGAAAAATTCATAGAAAAAGAAAAGGCCCGCAGATAAGCAAACTAACCACGATATAAAAGTACTCGAGGAAGTTTCCTTTGTGGATTTGTTAGAGAACGAATTGGACAAAACCTCTCCTATTTTCTTTATAAATGAAAGCAATATGCAAGAGCCAAGAACCGCTTAAGATTTAACGAGGCTAATTCTACCAAACTATTTGTTTTTTTGTAAGATAAATTATAAAAAAAATGATTTTTGTTTGTGTTGTTTAATGCGCTAGATTGTAAGTTTTATCAAGCAAGGTATAATTATCCTATTTTATTATTTAAAGAGGTGTGGCATGGCAGGGCATAGTAAATGGGCTAACATAAAATTTCGTAAAGGTGCTCAGGATGCCAAACGAGGCAAAATATTTACTAAGTTAATACGTGAAATAACTGTTGCAGCAAAGCTTGGAGGTGCAGACGAATCTGCTAATCCAAGATTACGTGATGCAATATCTAAGTCTTTAAAGGCAAATATGAAACGCGATACTATTGATAATGCCATTAAGCGTGGAGCAGGCGGACTTGATGGCGCTGATATGAGTGAAATAGTATATGAAGGGTATGCTCCTGGTGGTGTTGCGGTTTTGGTAGAATGTTTAACTGACAATAAAAATCGTACAGTTTCAGAAGTTAGGCATGTGTTTAGTAAAAATGGCGGAAATCTCGGTACAGATGGTTCTGTATCTTATTTGTTTAATAAACAAGGTGAAATTTTGCTTTCAAAAACTGATGATATAGATAAGGCTATGGATTTAGCAATAGAGGCTGGTGCTAATGATGTTACATTGCTTGAAGATGGTAAATTAGAGATAATCACAGAAGTACAAGATTATCATGCGATTCTTGCAAAGTTACAAAGTAGTGATTTTGAAGTCATACAGTCACAAATTGCAAGTCGTGCCCAGACGTTAATTCCTCTAGATGATGATACCGCAATCAAGGTTGATAAATTACTAGAAATGCTAGATGATTTAGATGATGTACAAGAAGTTTTTAGTAATGCAGAGTTTTCTGATACTTATTTAATGGAAGAATAATAATCTGTGACTATAGTTTTAGGGATTGATCCTGGCTCTCGGATTACCGGGTATGGCCTTATACAAGAGATAGACAGAAAGTTTCGCTATATTGATAGTGGTTGTATTCGTACTGCAAATGGAGATTTTAGCGCAAGACTCTTAGATATTTTTAATGGTGTATGTCAACTTATGGATGAGTACTCTCCAACAGAAGTAGCTATAGAGCAGGTCTTTACCCATAAAAATCCTAGTTCAGCTTTAAAATTAGGGCATGCACGAGGAGTGGCTATGGTTGCTTGTGCTTCATATCGTGTTGCTTTGCATGAATATTCGGCTCGTGAAGTTAAGCAATCATTGGTTGGATATGGAGCAGCTGATAAAACTCAAGTTAAGCAAATGGTTGTTAATCTATTATCACTTGCAAAAGACCCACAAAATGATGCGGCTGATGCATTAGGAATAGCAATTTGTCATTTACATAGAAGATCATATTTAAACTTAATGCGAGGAAGATAATGATAGGGATGCTACGTGGTAAAATTATTGATAAAAATACGCCAGGGAAAATAACTATAGATGTCTCCGGTGTTGGTTACGAGGTAGAAACTTCTCTGACGACATTTTTTAATTTAGAAGCCCAAGAAGATTTAGTTAAAGTTTATGTTCAAACTATAGTTCGAGAAGATGCTTTTCTTTTATATGGATTTAGCGATAAGGAAGAACGTGAATTATTTCGTGCGTTAATCAAAGTAAACGGTGTTGGTCCTAAACTTGCGATCGCTATTTTATCAAGTATAACGCCGCAAGAGTTTATTCAATGTATAAATAGTCAAAATGCAGCGTTATTAACTAAACTTCCAGGAATAGGGCGTAAAACAGCAGAACGTTTAGTTGTAGAAATGAAAGATAGTATAAGTAATTTATCATTTTCAACAACTGAAAAAATCTCTATAAAAGCAAAATACGGTCTAGTCGATGAAGCAATTTCTGCTTTGGAGGCATTAGGATTTAAGTATCAAGATGCTAAAAAAGCAATAGATGGAATAGCGGATGATAGTAAATCTGCGGAGCAATTAATTCGTGAAGGGTTAAGGTCTTTATCCGCGTGTTAAATTAACACTCCTTGCGATTAAAGTTTGTTTTTTATTCAGTTAAAAGCCATATTATAGTTAAACAAAAGATGCAGTTTTAGAAGAAGTTTATTATAATTTTTAAATTTTTGATAAATTTTTTCCAATAAGAGTACCTAATTTACTTTTTTATTTATCATTATTAATTTTTTACTATAAATATGAATTTAATTTTTTATTTTTCTCCAATTCTAATTCTTAAAATTACATAATTTTTTTTTATTATTCAATATTCATCTATAATTTTTTAGT
>JAUIBC010000110.1 GCA_030427555.1 Gammaproteobacteria bacterium
CCATTTATAGCGCTTCCTTTTTTGACTTATTTTTCACAAAAACAAGTATACATAAATGTAAGCGCTATCTTAATTTTTATTTACAAAATTCGTCGAGCTTAGGTTTTAAAATCAGCTGATACGTGTCGCAATAAACGGGTAATACAGTAACCAAAATTTTGGGCAATGTGATGAGCCTGAGCTGCGTAATAATTCAACCTTTTTCTTAACAGAACCAAGTGAAATAAATACTTTTAACAAACTTTAAGAACCATCCAAATTTCAGAGCATAGAAACCAAATGCTCTATTGCAAAACTTATCCAATAAGATAATTAGAAATACATTTTTATATGATTTTTTAAATTGCTCGACATGTTTTCGTCATTATTGACCTAAACACCAAGTGCTCTAACATAAAATACGAAACTAACTAATTGATTTTAAACAATAATTTTGGCGCGCCCGGAAGGATTCGAACCTCCGACCCTTTGGTTCGTAGCCAAATTGATCCATATAAATTATCATTAAAATCAGTAACTTGCGATGTAACGAATCTACCTGCTACTACCTACAACTGATGATACTACTGGGATGGTATTACACTTTGTTACAAATTCATTACACCTATTTTCTCAATAAAAATATCAATTAAACATCCTTTATTAAATTTATTATTAGCTTAATCATTGTTTCTTTTTGATCTGGTAAACTCTGAGCTACTAATAAAGCTATTGCAACTAAAGCATTATCATTAATTTTAACTTCTCCAGTTATTTTTAAATGATGCTGATTCAACTGCAAAAACCAAATAAATATAAACGCTCCTATGCGTTTATTACCATCTGTAAATGGATGGTTTTTTATTATGAAATAAAGCAAGTGTGCCGCTTGCTCTTCTATACTTGGATATAGATATTCTCCACCGAAGCTTTGAACTATATTACCTAAAATTCCTTGAAAACTATCATCCTTAGGATTACCAAATAATTCTGTCGCTTCATCTTTGGAGATCAATTGCTGTTTCAATTTATCTATTGCTTGACTTGCTTCTGATAAGTTAATCTCTTTTGTAACGTTTGTATTCAATCCACCTTCTGGAAAATTATCACTATCAAATTGATTCAATAAAATAAAGCTATGGGTATATTCAGTTAAAATATTCAAAAGACCTTTAGTTTCCGATTGATTTAAATCTTTCAGTTGAGCTTGTTTAAATAAATTTAAAGTTTTTTGTATTTCTTGGATCTGTGAACTTTTTAGACGTTGTTGATCTAATGCATAACCACTAATTAAATAATCTTTTAAAACTTTGTTTGCCCAAACTCTAAACCGCGTACCTTCATTTGATTTAACCCTATAGCCAACTGATATAACAACATCAAGGTTGTAATGTTCTATATTTCTAGTTATTTCTCTATTCCCTTCCATACGAACTATCCGGAATTTCCGGATAGTTGATTTTTGTAAAAGTTCTTCTTCTACATAAATATTTTGAATATGCTCATTTATGGTTCTTACATCTTTTTTAAAAAGCTCTGACATCTGCTTTTGTGTCAACCAAATAGTATCATCTTCTAATGAAACTTCTAGATGTAAACTGCCATCTTTTGCTTGATATACTAAAGGATTATTTCCCATATAAAATATTCTCTCAGTTCATAAAATCCAAACCACTTGAAATATGCCCTTAGGATCCTCTTCAAGACATACAACATGGGAGTTTTTATAATCAACCACATTAGAACTTATTTCTGAATTACCTACCACTAAGTAATTAGTTAATTTTTCTAAAAATGGTAAATGACTAACTATCAATGTATCTTTTTGCATACGCTTTGCAAAAACCATAACGTCATCAGTAGGATTAATACTCTCAATTAATTTAACTTTACTCTCAAGACCTAATACTTTTGCAAATATGGATGCTGTTTGCTCAGCTCTTTTTTTACCACTATGAAGCACCCAATCTATTCTAGAAAATTTTTCTAATAACAATTTTGCTATAACTTGAGTTTCTTCAATACCTTCATCAGTTAAGCTACGATTCGGATCTTCTTCTTTTGAATATGACTTACCATGCTGTACTAAATAATATCGCACTTTAAATACCCTAAAATATTATAACTTTCATATAGTTTAGAAGAACAAATCATATGTGTATACTTAGTTGTATTTATAACAGGATATATTATGGTAAATGTAACAATTAGTGACGTTGAAAATATATGTAAAAAATTAGACCACACAAAGTATATAGCACTAAATATGGGCTAAAAGCTGTCGATGATATCTCAAAAATAATAAAACCTCTATTTGATTATAATAAACTGCCAAATACTAAAAATTTTTTCTTTGAAATTAAACCTATTACCTCAATTATTATTTATGAATTTTTCATCGAACTCAGGTTTAAAAGTGTTTGAGTACACCAAGGAATTTACTCCGGCGTTGAGGCCATAATGCCGAATAAATATAACGTCATCACTTCTTCATCGCTGAACCTCAGATCAGCGTAACGCGTCATCCTCTCGCAATAGTTTGCTAGGTTTTGACGATAATGTTTGCATACAAACAGGTACAATGTTATTAATTCAACTTCCCAGTTCACTTCGAATTCCTTATTAATCTTCGTCGGTTAAAAGTTTTCAATTATAAGTGAACTGGGGACTCGCTCAATTCAATGCCTAATTTTTAAGCTTTGGATTTGCATTAAAAATATATTCTGCACGTTTAATACATTATGGATTTGTTGTGTTGGTTGTAATAAAATAATTTTTAGTATTATAGTTTATATTATAAATATGAGTCTCAATCGTTACTCCGTAGTGTCAGATGAAGATTATGAACCTGGTTCAAACTCTACAGTTTTAAAAAATCTTCTGAATATTAAAGATGTACAAATTATTGAAGTTCTGGAAGAGCGAGAATTAGAGCGTACAGGTATAGAATTAATAGAGCTGTATAATGCTGGACATCAATTTACTTCACAGGATATTTGTGATATTCACGCCTTATGGTTAGCAGGTATATATCCTTTTGCTGGCCAATATAGAACAACTAATATGAGTAAAGGTGGTTATCAATTTGCAGCTGCTAATTTAATAGATAAATTAATGCAAGATTTAGATCAAAGTTATTTATGTCAGTATACTCCTTGTAATTATATCAGTGATGAGGATTTATCCGAAGCTTTAGCTGTTGTGCATGTGGAATTTATAATTATTCATCCATTTCGGGAAGGAAATGGTCGAACTGCAAGGCTCCTTGCGAACTTGATGGCTCTCCAAGCTAATAGAGGTTTTTTAAATTATGAATCAATTGATAAAACATCTAATTCAAAAGGATTTGAGAAGTATATTCGAGCTGTTCATCAAGGGCATATAGGAAACTACAAAATAATGCAAGAAGTTTTTAAAGAGATATTAGAAGCATCTTAACCTTGAAGTCTAGATTTAATTTTTTTAAAAATCTCGTTTGTTTCAGATGTTTTTGGTTTTATATTAACCACAACAGAGGGGTGCACAACTATGCCTTCCACTCCACAAGATGTTCTCGCAGATCTGGAATTTGAGATTCGTGCTATATTTCTATCCTGCAAACAAGGATT
Source organism: Gammaproteobacteria bacterium (assembly GCA_030427555.1). Classification (GTDB taxonomy): domain Bacteria; phylum Pseudomonadota; class Gammaproteobacteria; order Legionellales; family Legionellaceae; genus 2-12-FULL-35-11. The sequence goes on from JAUIBC010000110.1 coordinate 3,588, forward strand.
AGTTTCTGATAATTTCTTCATAGGTGAATTATAACACATAATTTTATGTTTGATAATAATCTGTAATTTTTGAATATATTATGTTTTGACGAAAACATGACGTAATTGTGACAGCGCTATGCTGTTTTAGGCAGTATTACGCAGTTTTTAGTGATTTTGATGCATCGTAAGATGTTGATTTTAATGTATTTTATAATTTAAGCATTTGGCTACTAACCAAAAGGTCGGAGGTTAGCATCCTTCCGGGCGCGCCATATACCACGCTGGTTATCGCGAATTGTTTGACTTGAGACCCCAAATGCCTGTGACAAAAACCTGTCAGACACTCTTTGGGGGGGCTTTCGGGTCTTTCCCAATTACGCACATCGTTACCCATAAGTTATTCCATAATAGCTTTATGTGCTAACAAGACATCTTTTAGTCTCTGCAATCCAAATGGTTGTAGGTCCTGGGTCTGGGTCGCTTTTTCTATTTAAGTACCCTCCCATAGAAGCAATTATTTTCACCATTGCGTTCAATTTAGGTGGTTTATTAGGAGGCGGTTCTTTTTTAAGCATTACATAAGCTATTTTCCACTCTTCTTATGAAAAAGCTATCTCACAATTGACGTCAGGAAATTCACGGCTTACAATTCGTTGGTTCATTTATATTTGACAGGCATGACAATCATTAGTACAATAATAATACTACTTCCCCTGGGACTCTGTTCCTAGGGCACAGAGCCTCTTCGGAGGCTCTTGTTTTTTCTGGTGTAAAAATATGAATAATAAGCTTACTACCATCTATATTGATGGATTCAATCTTTATTATGGTTGTTTAAAAAAATCTCCTTATAAATGGTTAGACATAAAGAAGTTGTTTGAAAACTTACTAGATTCATCGCATCAGATAAATAAAATTAAATATTACACAGCCCATATTTCTAGCCGTAATAATAACGAGGATTCTCGTATAAGGCAGCGTTATTATCTTAATGCTTTAGAGAAGTATATTCCGGAGCTATAAATTTATTATGGACATTATTTGACCCACAAAGTTAATTCAAAGGTAGTAAATCCACCTCCAGAATTTATTCAAGTTTATAAAACTGAAGAAAAAGGTTCAGATGTTAATTTAGCTCTTCACGTTCTTAATGACGCATGGTTAGATAGATATGATTGTGCTGTTATCATTTCAAATGATAGTGATTTAGCAGAGTCACTTCGGTTGGTGAAAAATCAAACTAATAAATTGATAGGTATCGTATTTCCAAATACGGATCACAAAAGAAAACCGTCTAGAGAATTAGTTCAATATTCTGATTTTATTAAACCGATTAGACAAAATCTTTTAAAAAATTCTCAACTTCCTGACAAAATACCCGGAACAGAAATATACAAACCGGCTGCGTGGTTATAAGTTTTTTATAACACACCGCTATAAAAAATATTACATGTAATTTATTTCTATAGCTATAGCTATAGCTATAGCTATAGGTGTGGTGCTTCTCGCTATTTGTTCATATTGAGTATTTATTTTCTGGGGTTGTATTTGATTTTTGGCTGACGAAATTTTGAATAAGCGCGAAGCTATTCGCGTTTTTGTGATAGTTCTAATTAGTAAATTGCAGTTATAACTTTTTTGAGTTTAATAAATATGTAATACATGATATACTTATAATACAGGTTATACAAAGGAGATATTTATGTTAGCTGTAAGATTACCTGAACAACTAGAAAATAGATTAACAAAACTATCTGAAGAAACTCATCGCTCAAAGAGTTACTATGTGAAAAAAGCTTTGGAAGAGTTTTTAGAGGACTGTGAGGATCATTTGTTGGCTATAGC
>JAUIBC010000111.1 GCA_030427555.1 Gammaproteobacteria bacterium
TGACCACAAGCAAAATAATGTATTTGAAGTTCTTGAGCTTGATAAAAAGTTCTTTCAGATACCTCGCCACTAATATAAGCATCTACTTTTAAACGAGCAGCATCTTCAATAAAATCTTGCGCACCTCCGGTGCACCAAGCAATTTTATGAATTTTGTGCGAACCAGCAAGCAGACACAATGGTTTTTGAATATTTTTTTCTAAAAAATTGGTAAATTGATCTGTGTTTAAGGGTTTATTTAATTCGCCAGTCCACAAAATATCTGGAATACCTTGAATAACGTGTGACTTTACATGCTGTGCATGTAAAATTTTTGCCAAACAAGAATTATTTCCAATCTCAAGATGGGAATCAAGAGGCAAATGATAGGCACATAAATTGATATCATTTTGCAAAATTAAGCTAAATTTTCTTTTTTTTGCACCTAAAATAGGAGATGACTCTCCTTTCCAAAAATAACCATGATGTACCAATAACATATCTGCATGCAGATCAACGGCTTGCTTAATAATTGTCTCACCTGCACTTACAGCCGTACAAATCTTTTTTATTTTGTCTCGGCCCTCGATTTGCAAACCATTTGGAGCATAATCATTAAATTTATCACAATCTAAAAAAACATTTAGATAATCAACTAAATCATCACGTTCTATCACTTGGTCGAACTTCTCCGAATGTCTGCGCCTAACATAGATAGCTTTTCTTCTATACGTTCATAACCTCTATCTACATGATAAATTCGCTCAACCGTTGTCTCACCATCAGCAGCTAACCCAGCTAAAATCAAACTTGCAGAAGCTCTTAAATCAGTAGCCATAACTGGAGCACCATTTAATCTTTCAATACCAGTAATCATAGCTGTATTGCCATTTAATCTGATATTAGCCCCCATCCTTTGTAATTCATGAACATGCATAAATCTGTTCTCAAAAATGTTTTCAATTACTGTAGATGTACCATCAGCAACTGTATTCATCGCCATAAATTGTGCTTGCATGTCTGTTGCAAAACCTGGATAAGGAGCGGTTAATATATCAACCGCTTGAGGACGCCCTCCATGCATATCCAAAGTAACACTATCATTATCAATTGATAATGCCGCACCAGCCTCTTCAAACTTACAAAGCATAGATAATAAGTTATCTGGTCTTACATTTTTAACTGTAACTCGCCCTCTTGTTAATGCTGCAGCAGTAAGATAAGTGCCGGCTTCAATTCTATCTGGCATAACTGAATATGATCCGCCAGATAATGACTCAACACCTTCTATTTCTATAGTATGCGTGCCAGCACCAGAGATTTTTGCACCAAGTTTATTTAAAAAGTTAATAAGGTCAGTAACTTCAGGCTCACGAGCCGCATTTTTAATAACGGTACGACCTTCAGCCAACGTTGCTGCCATTATTACATTTTCTGTACCAGTTACTGTTACTGTATCAAATACTAATGTTCTACCTTGTAATCTACCATTTTTGCAAGAAGCTTTAATAAAACCATTTTTTACAGTTATATCAGCTCCCATGGCCTTTAATGCTTTTAAATGCAAATCAACAGGACGCGTACCAATAGCACAACCACCAGGTAAGGATACATCTGCTTTTCCAAATCTAGAAAGCATTGGGCCTAGAACTAAAATCGATGCTCGCATTGTCTTAACTAATTCATATGGAGCTACTAAACTATTTATTTCTGAAGCATCAACTTGTACTTGCATTTTCTCTTCAACAACAAGTTTTGCTCCTAGCTGCCCAAGCAATTCCATCATTGTTGTCACATCTTTTAAATGCGGAACATTAGCTATAGTAACGTTATCTGAAGCTAATATGGTAGCAGCCATTATTGGTAATGCTGCGTTCTTTGCTCCTGAAATAATTACATCCCCAAAAAGCGGTTTACCACCATTGATAATCAACTTATCCATGTTGCTCCTCCCACTCAGAGACAGTATAAGTATGCATTTGAATAGCATGTAATTCGCCAGCAACAATATGCTTATTCAGGATACTATACACCCATCGTTGTCTTGCAAGTTTAGACTTGCCTGCAAATTCATCTGATACAACTGTTACCTGATAGTGATAACCATCACCTTCAGCTTTAACATATCTAACATCATTATGTTGTTTAAAAAGCTTTTCCAATTGTGCGTTTGTAATTACCATTAATAAAAACCCTTTATCATAATTTAACCAATTAATTTAAATTTAAAAATTCAGCAACTTCATAAAAGTTAGCCAAATCTGCAATTTTTTCAGGTATTTTTATAAATTTTAAAGTTTTAGCATATTGATGACATAATCTTTTTATATCAATTAACAAAGCTATACCTGAGGTATCACACATTATCACTTCACTTAAATCAATGGATACTGTTTCTGCCTGGCCATTTTTAATTCTGGATAATAAGCTATCCCGCACCTCTTGAACAGTATTTGTAGTTAAATTGTTAGTTAATTCAATATTAATATTATTTTTCATAATAATTATGCCATCTTTTTATTGGCATTAATTTGTTGAATTAGCTCGCGAATAGTGATTTTTTGTAAACTACTATTAATTTGAGTTTTATAACTCTGCAACAAACTTATACCATCAACGCTTAAATCATATATCATCCAGCCTTCTTTTTTAGCAACCAAACTATAACTTAAAGGAATTTTTTGACCATTTGGACGGTAGATCATACTTTTTACTTGTACGAAGCGTGCATCATTATATCCTTTAATTGGCATAAACTTAACGGTTTCTCCTGAATATTCAGCGATTGGTATAGCATAAGTTCTAATTACCAATTTGGTAAAAGCATCTGTAAAATCTTTACGCTCTTGAGCAGATATTTTATTCCAAGTTTGTCTACCTAACACTGATCTAGACATGCCTTGAACATCCACATGTGGCAATAAATAAGTGGTAATAGCCTTATTCACTATTTGAGGATTATTTTTTAAATTGCTTTGATTTTGCTTTAAAGTATTAATGATATTATTTGCCGAATTTTCTAACATTGGTACAGGAGCCTCTTGAGAAGCAAAAGCAAGACTTGCAAAAAAATATAAGCTTAATACTATGATTTTTCTTAATTGCATAATTCACCTATTTATTTATATTAAATAATAATTGTCCGATTAAATTTTCTAAAATTACAGCTTGCTGTGTTTTTGCAATCACATCACCTGATTTTAGATATGGATGCTGCCCGTTTGGATCATCAAATCCTGGAACAATACTTATATAATTTGAGCCTAATAAACCCTCAGTTAAAATACGTGCTGTTGTATCATCAAAAGGAATAGATTTATCTGATTGTAACAACATAGTAACTTTGGCATTTAATTGCTCAGGTTGGAGTTCTATTCTAGAAACCTCTCCAACTTTAACCCCAGCTATTGTCACAGGCGCCCTAACTTTTAACCCTCCAATATCAGCGAAGTCAGCTGTAACTGTATATGATTTTTTAGAATCATAATTAGAAAAATTACTTACCTTCATGACTAACACACTAAGAGCAACAAAGCCAAATAACATGAAAAATCCAACACTTATATTAACTATACGCTCACGCTGTTTACCCATTTACCAGCCCCCAATCATTAATGCTGTTAATAAAAAATCTAATCCCAAAACTGCTAATGAAGAATAGACAACCGTTCGCGTAGTTGCCTGACTAATTCCAACTGCACTTGGACTACAAGTATATCCCTGAAAAACTGCAATCCATACAATTACAAAGGCAAAAACTAAACTTTTTATTATTCCACTTAAAACATCTATTTTAAAATCAACAGCTGCTTGCATATTAGACCAAAAACTTCCAGCATCAACGCCAAGCCACTCAACACCAATAAAGTATCCACCATAAACTGCAACCGCTGAAAAAATTACCGCTAAAACCGGCATGCTAATGATTCCTGCCAAAAAGCGAGGATATACAATTTGAATCATTGGGTTAATTCCCATCATATTCATGCTATCAATTTGTTCTGTAGTTTTCATAAGACCAATTTCAGCAGCTATTGCTGAACCTGCTCTTCCGGCAAATAATAAAGCCGTAATCACAGGGCCAAGTTCACGTACAACGCTCAAAGCTACTAGTTGACCAAGCGCGCTAGTTGCCCCAAATTTCTGTAATGTATTATAGCCTTGCAAGCCAACAACCATACCAATAAATAAAGCTGAAACCACAATGATTAAACAAGATAAAACACCAATATAATAAATTTGATCTTTAAATCCACCAACCAAATGCTTAACTTTAGGTTTAGAAAATAGCAATTTTAATAAAAATACCCCTGCCATTCCTAGTTCTTGTAATTTAACAAGTGTTTTAGCGCCTATAAATTCTATTTTATTGAGCATCTAATAAGTCCTCAGCAAATATTTTATTTGTTGGATAATGAAATGGGACAATTCCATCAGACTCTCCATGCATAAATTGCCTAACTTCCGGTGAACTAGATTGCATAAGCTCCTGTGGTGTTCCACAACCAACTATTTTTCCAGCTGCCATTAAATAAATATAATCCGCTATTTCACACGTTTCTTCAACATCGTGAGATATAACAATACTAGTTATTTTTAATAATTGATTTAAACGCTTAATTAATCTAACTAAAACTCCTTTAGTTATTGGATCTTGACCAGTAAAAGGCTCATCATACATCATTAATTCTGGATCAAGCGCCATAGCACGCGCGAGAGCGACTCTGCGTGCCATCCCTCCAGACAATTGGGATGGCATTAAATCAATCGCTCCACGCAATCCTACAGATTGTAATTTCATTAAAACAATATCGCGTAGCAAATCAGCATGTAAATTTGTATGCCAACGAATCGGGAATGCAACATTTTCAAATACAGACAAATCTGTAAATAACGCGCTATTTTGAAATAATAATCCCATTTTATTTCGTTGCTTAGCTAAAGACTTGGCTGATAACTTATGAATATTATGCTTATTAACAAGTATAGTTCCAGCATCAGGAGCCATTAACCCACCTATTAAACGTAATAATGTTGTCTTGCCACTACCACTAGGCCCCATTATCGCTGTTATTTGTCCGGCACGCACATTGATATTAACGTTATTAAATATGCAACGATTTTCATACTGAAATCTTAAATTGGTTATCTCTACCAAGTTTTGCTGCATAAAATCCGCCTTAAAACATCCATCTTATCATTGATTATATACCTTGTATTTCAATTAATGCCAATAACAAGTTAAGAAAAACTAAGAAAAAATAAAAAATGTCCCAATATTGGGCAAT
>JAUIBC010000112.1 GCA_030427555.1 Gammaproteobacteria bacterium
GGCAATTCTTTGGCTTCTTGTAAAATATATTTTTCAGTATCAAATAACACAATACCTTCTTTTTTAATATCCGTAAAAAAGTATTGAGCTTTTTTAAGCCGCCGATTAACAAAATCAATATCATGCACTAAAATAGACACTGGTGTCTGAATAGATTCATCTTGTCCAATTTTATGCTCGATATCAATTTCTAACTTGGTTTGTTGGAAATCACTTTTTGTTTCTACTAGTACTAAAATATCAAAGTCACTTTGATAGCGAAAATGTGTCTCATCATATTTATCTTCTACCCAATCATTTCTGGCATAGCTTCCAAATAAAATGATCATCTCGATATCTTTATCGCAAATAGTCGAGATAATTTTTTGGAGCTCCTGTTGTTTATTTTCAGGCAGATAGCTTATACTTTTTTTCATAAAAATTAATCCGTTAATTAACTTTAACTATATCAATTCAATTGTAATATTAATTAGCTTATCAAAAAAATGAATAAAAATCGCTTAGGATTAACATGATTTGATGAAAGTTTAGCGCGGCTTTTCGCAAAAAAACTTTTAAATAGATAAGACTTTCTTTACCTAATGATAGCTTATTCAGATTATCATCTTTATGGATTGGCCTTAATTGAAAATTATGCTTAGTCAAAAATATCCTAGAACTTACTTATTATTTTTTTGTGAGATTTCGCGAGGACGAAGTGTTACATACCCTTTTTGATCGCATCCAGCCATTAACTTACGCCCACGATCCAATGAAGCCTGGGCCAAAGGATTTGGTTTGGCATACAAGACATAGATTCATTGTTAATGCCATGGGGCATTTTTACTTTAAAAATATAGAGGACATTTTAATATTGGTTTTACAAAAAGCATGTTGGATTGCGTTATATAACGCTTGACGTTATACTATTAATTAGTAAGAATAATATGGTTTATATAGGTGATTAGTAATTTTCGTTGTAAAGATACTAAAAAAATCTTTGATGGTATGGTGTCTCGTAAATTTCCGCGAGACATTCAGCAAAGGGCTAGAAGGAAATTAAGAATGCTTAATAATGCTAAAGTATTAGAAGACTTAAGGATTCCGCCTAGTAACCATTTGGAAAAACTAATTGGTAATAGAGCGGAGCAGTATAGTATAAAAGTTAATGATCAGTGGCGTATTTGTTTTGTATGGCAAGATGGCATTGTAACTGATGTTGAAATTGTAGATTACCACTAGGAGTAAATTATGACCAAGCTAAAAAACATTCATCCAGGAGAAATTTTGCTTGAAGAATTCTTGTTGCCAATGGGTATAAGTCAAAATAAATTAGCTCGTGATATTAATGTGCCACCAAGAAGAATCAATGAAATTGTGCATGGTATGCGCTCTGTAACTGCTGATACTGATTTGAGATTATCTCGTGCATTAGGTACTTCTGAAGGATTTTGGTTAGGACTGCAGACAGACTATGATCTTGAAGAAAAAAAGGCTAGCTTAAAAAATACGTTAACTAAAATTAAATCCCTTGTTATTTCTGAAGCATCTGAGAGTGTAATAAAAGAAAAATATGCTAGTTAATATAGGTTGATGGATAGGTCTTTAATTGTATTTCATTAAAAATGGAAAACATTGCGGCAGTAGGCTCAATCCTCGCCACCAACCAATTACACTTACAAGATAATCAAACAACAACCATTTATTATTTGATCAAATAAGTGACTCTTGATAGTATATATAAGCAATTGATTGGTTTATATGCTTTAATGCATATTAACAACGATTATATTTCGTAGCATAAAAATATTTAAACATTTAATGAGGGCTAGGTATTATGTTTTTTGATCCAGCAAAAGTGCAAACAGAAGAGTCGCGCTCGATTGAATTTATACAAAATTTTTGCGAAATTAATTTTCCAAATGTAGCACTATCTACTCCTATATTAAATCAGCTTTTATGGTTGCAGGGAAATCCAATTAATACCAGCCAATCAAACACCAAAATTAACCCAGGTAATGTTACTATTAATATCGAAATTAAACGCGCATTAACTCGTCTAACTTGTTTGCAATTTCTGAAAATTGGTGACGAAGATGCCTATCAACAATTTACTGCTTCTCAAAATGAATCGATAAAATTAAGTATAGAAAAATTTGGTTTCTTATCGACTCTTATTCGAAAATTATCTCCGGAAGCAAGTCAATGTTTGATGGCTACTTGTTTTATTACTAAATCAAAAACTGCTGAGGAATTAGCAAAGAGAGAAAGCTTGGTTGTTTCAACTGATAGCGAACAATTTATTACTGATGTTGTAACTCAGCGCGCATCACTGTTTCCAATTACTGAACTTCTAGATTGCGATGCATTAGCCCTATTGCCTTTTGCATTTTATAAAAATACGCATGCGCGACATATGTTAGATATGGAAGGCGGGTATAACATGACTTTACATCTAAAAACAGGAATAGAAACTGGTAAAATAACTCGCGCGCAATTCGAGCTTTGGTTTGCTCGCTGGATTATCAATGTTGCCGGATTGGATGGCCACGTAGAATCAAATGGTTCTGTTTATCTCACAGAGCCAGTTGCGGATTGTATCATTGCTTTAAAATCTGAGCTAGACCAATTATGGGAAAACCCAAGTCATCCTGTTATAGATAATTACTTAAATTTTCGTAGAACACAACTCAATGTAAGCACTCCATACATGGCTTACCTTGGGGCATTAATGAGACAATACACACCTGAAATAGGGCGTGATATAGAGCTATGGTTTAGAGCTTTACCATTGGAGACCCAAGAATCCTTTAATGTTGCATTTTATACTCAACTTCAAGCAACGACTGTAACTCCAACCTTCAAACCTACCATACTTGTAACCTTACGTGCTTTAGGTTGTTCTGTTGCAGACACGCTTAATCTATTTTCTCAAATAGAATCACGTGCTTTTGATGCATATAAACAACGATTAGAAGATGGATCTATTCCTCAAAATACGCCACTTTGTTTTAGAGATATTGCATTTAAAGATTCATTACTACCTATTCTTACCAACTATCGCTTACACGGTACATTACCAGAAATTACAATTAATGAGGAAGCAATTATTAAACCTATGGCCTCTGTAATGACCAAAGAGCCGTCATCTAACGCGATACGTATTTAGGTTTAGGGGGTGGTTCCTCAAATCTGTTGATCATATAATTAACCCAAATTCTAAGTGATTAATTAATAGACCCATAACAATGTCACGCATTTTTCTAATTTTGAAAAACATATAGTTTTTTAGATAATCTTTTTATTCTAGTGCGCATAGTTAGATGTTTTCTTTCGATTGCTTGGATATTTCTTTTACCAATTAAATGTTTTTGTCTTGGTTTGAGAATAACTTTTACAGAGATATATTTTTAAGGGCTAATATGAAACTAAACAATCTTATGGATGCCACAAAATCAGAACAACAAAAAACTTTACCTTTATTACATAATGCAGCTGCCAACGGAGATGAGAATGAGATTGATAAATTACTAAATCTAAAAGTTGATCCAAACGAAATGGATTCTCAACTAGGTTGGACAGCATTATCTAAAGCGGTTTCTTGCCAGCATCTAGGTGTTGTACGTTTACTAGTAGGAAAAACAAATTCGGAACAAGTTGACCTACAAGATGAAACCCCTCTTCATATTGCAGCACGAAAAGCTAATATTGATATTGTACAAGAGCTATTAAAACATGGGTATAGCCCGAATATAGCTACATCTAAAGGCATTACTCCATTATTGTACGCGGTAGAACGAAATAATGAACCTATTATAAAACTATTTTTAACTTACCTCACTAAACCTGTTCAAGCAACTGATGCACTCCTTCTCGCAGATAAGATGCAACAAAAGAATATCATAAAAATTATATTGAGTTATTATTTGCAACAAATGTTGAATAATCCGATGCTTTTTCACTCTCATTCATTGCTTTTAACGTTATCTAAATATCACATGAAGTTATGGTATCTATTAAAAGGGATAAATCAATCATCTCGCGCTAATATGTTTTTTCTTAAAGAAATTATTGCTTCATGTCATAAAACAGATGCTAGATTGCATCATCCGTTATACACTATATTTTCAAGCAAAAATACCTTGACTAAAATCGATATCATGTCAGAAATAGATAAGCTATTATCTAAACAGAATAAACTCGCGCAAGAGAGCTTCTTTTCAATTAAAAAACATTATCCGCGAGCTCTTCACTCACGCTGGGCAGATTGTTATGCCAAATTGAGAGAAGATCATAGAAATATAGAATCACTCGATCTAGCCACAACCTACATTAACATTACCTATTGACGTAATACCTCAATGATATAAGGCGATCTACAATATCACATCTTTACATTATGGAAAAACAAATAAAGGGAATTAATAGGGCCACCTCATGAAAATATATAAATTAACTCAATAAGTAAAATAAATGGTCTCTCAGTTGGTTGCATACTATCATCCATTAGACCTTGGCTCAAAAGATTTACAACAGTTTCAATACAAGTCTTAAGATCTGGACCAGATTTCTCAATGGAAGTTATGGTGGCTAACGAAACATCAGGATTAAAAAATAAAAGTTTTAGAAAAAGCCTCAACGCCTGCGCGGGGACGACAGTTTAAAATAGCGTATTAGCAAGACGAGTAACTAGATATAATAAAACTAATTTCCTATAATTTATATCACGACGCATTGTACTTTTGAGGGGCTGGTGTTTAATCAACGTCTTCTAATAATACGTATGAAAGCTGCTGGCTACACTCTTGAACACCCAGGATTCTGTCATGGTATATCCTGCATGGCCATGCAGGCCTTTTTCGTTGACAGCGATATGGATAAGTTTATTAAGCGACTAAATCTCATAGAAAGTATCCCTATTGAAGATTTTAAAAATGACTTTCCAACGTTCAGAGAAAAATTAGTTAAAGAGGGTAAAACGCCCGATGAGATAAATCAAATAATTTTAGATATTCGTGCTTTTTTTGATGGCGTTGCATTGAATCAGGCCCCTCGTCATTACAAGGATTGGTTTGAAAATCCAGATAACCTTTCATCTCAAAATGCTGTTCAATCAATGCCATTAACTAGCTCTATTGAATTGAGCTCAAAGAATTGTTACCACCAATTATAAAATGATCCCCCTCACCAATTGAAAATTGATCCCCTATTGTATTAACTAAATTCTCCATATTAAGAAAATGGAGGATATAAATGTTAGGAGAAATAGAGGTG
>JAUIBC010000113.1 GCA_030427555.1 Gammaproteobacteria bacterium
GTAGGTCCTTACGCTACGATGATGGTTAGTGCTGCTATCGATGTTGCTATCATCGATGCGGCACGCTTACACTGATAAGTTTAGAATTGTTTTAAACCGAATGTCAACTGATATAAATAAATGTAGCTAGTCTGGATGAAGGCGTAGCCGTAATCCAGGGAATTTATCTGCGAACATTCAGGACTTGGTGTTACTTCATCCTGGTTATCATGTGAAATTATATTGTATTCCAAATAATATTGAATCTAGCGATGGATTTTGATCATGTATGTTACTAGCTGACACAATAGAAATTGATGGGGTGCGAGTTGCATATTTTGTTTCTAAAATACTGGGGGTTGAACCAAATACATGCATGTATGAAACTGTAAGGGCAAAGTTCGCATTGAAATTATATAGTCCGCCAGTTTTTAGAGCTGGTAGAACTTGGGCGAAGTTTGAATTGTAATTATGAACACCAGATATTACATCTCCTGGAAATTCCTGGGATAAATCTAAAGCTCCTTTAACTCTTCTGTTTTGTACCATGGCTCCAGCTTTGAAGTACAAATCTAGACTTTTCAGTGTATAAAGTAAACCAGCAAGAATATCTATTCCATCTACAGCAAAGTAATTATTATTAACATTATTAGAAAAAGTTGTTCTAACCCTGCCATAATAACCATAACCTAATTCGCCGCTAAGACTAAAGTTATCACGATAAGTTCTGGTTAAACCAGCTGCGAAGCGTCCACCCCAAATATTGTTTATTTGTGAGCTAAAAACACCATTAACAAGAGCTTTTTTGTATGCTATCCAACTGGCATTTGCTTCAGCTTCAATAAATGGGGTTGTTTTATATGGTTTAGGTGTATCACCCATGTCTCCAGCTTGAGCAATTGTCGCACTAAGTAATAGCAAGCTAGATTTAAAATATATATTCATACTGATTAATCCCTTAAAATTTTATCAAAGTTTTTTCACAAATATTAACAGCTAGGCGTAATATTATCACCGTTTTTATTGAATTTCTAATCGAATCTTCTGTATATGATACAGTAATGCCTGGATGTTTAGTTTGACATCTAAAAATAGCTTGGTGTACAATGGAAACCCATCAAAATGGCCATAAATAAGACAAAAATGGTGTTATGTGAGTAAATATGGATACGAAACTAGATATAAATAAGAAGGGTAATTTGGGTGTATTTGCCCTGGTTATGATAGCTATCGTATCAGTTGACAGTTTGCGTAATTTGCCTGTTGCTGCACAGTATGGTTTTTCGTTAATTTCTTTTTATGTTTTTGCTGGATTATTATTTTTCCTGCCTTTAGCTTGGGTGACATCTAAGCTTGCAGCGCAATACCCGATGACCGGCGGTTCTTATATTTGGATTAGCACGGCTTTTGGACATAGCTATGGTCATTTAGCCATGTTTATTCAGTGGATTTATAATATAATCTGGTATCCAACGATATTTGCTTTTATTACCGCAACATTTGCCTCTTTATTTGTTCCTGAAATGGAAGACAATCGTCAATTTATTTTAATAATTAGTTTGGCTATGTTTTGGCTTTTAAGCTTAATGCACTGTCGTGGTATGCGCGCTACTAGTTTATTTAGTACTGGTAGTGCTATTATAGGCACGTTGTTGCCTATGGCTATTATGATAGTGCTGGCTGGGTATTGGTTATTTTCCGGTAGACCATCGGCAACCCCCTTAAACTGGGAAGCTATTGTTCCTAAAGTAAAAGATTTCCACAATATTGGTTTTTTCTCTAATATATTATTTAGTTTAATAGGATTAGAATTAATAGCAATGCATGCCGGTAATGTGAAAAATCCAGCTAAAACCTATTCTAAAGCCGTATATATAAGCGCATTCATAATCTTAATTTCTATTGTATTTAGTTCATCTGCTTTATGTGTAATCATGCCAGTTGAAAAACTTACTTTAGTTACTGGTTTAAGTGATGTGTTACGTATGTTTTTTTCGGCTTACTCTATTAGTAATATTTCTTTGATTATTGGTTTTTGTATAATAATTGGAGGGCTAGGTATTGCTGGCTCTTGGATGATAGGATTGGCGCGTGGTTTACATGCTTCTATGTGTGCCATGAATGCTCCTGCTTGGTTAAGAAGGCTCAATAAAAATCAAATGCCATCCGGTATTTTGTTTTTACAGGCTTGTGTTTATAGCATATTAATGTGTGCATTTTTGTTTTTCCCTGATATTAATAGTTCCTATTGGATTTTATCGGCTATTACTTCACAGTTTGGTTTATTATATTATTTGTTACTATTTTTTGCCGCTATTAAGCTTCTTAGGAAAGATAATTGTAATCCTATAAATAATTTTTTAATTTATCTGGTACCAGGATTAGCTAGTTTGATTTGTGTTATTGGCATTATAGTTGGTTTTATTCCACCAGAAATATCTAATGCCAGTTCTCAGTTTAAGCTGCATATTATATTAATAATTTTATTTGCATTCCTTGGTCTTTTGCCATTTTTTCGATATATTTTCGGGAAATATAGGGCATATTGACAATTATTTTAGATGATGTTAGATCTAATTGATTATTTATTGTCTTAGTGTATACTTTAATTACAACTTAAACCAAGTTAGCGAAAAATCATGAGAATTAATATGAAAATGATTATATCTTGTAGCTTATTAGCTTTAGCAAGTTTATCTACGACAAGCTTTGCTGCAGATATGCATCCAACTGGAAAAGTATCAGAACAAGTGCAAAATTGTGAAGATGGTGGAAGTAGCTGTGGAAACGCAATTAAATCGCGTGCGCAACAGTGTGAGTCTGAAGAAGGTTGTGTGTCGCGATATAATTAATTTCTTATCCTAGAAAATACTGATACTAATCTAGTTTTCTAGGATAATAATGGTTAATTTAAAATTTTCCAAACGCGAGAGTAAATGTTTGCTTATCGTTATCGAGTGGCTGCAATTTATGCAGCAGTATTGTTTTTAGATAGGTTAGATTTAACTATTGTTAATATAACCTTGCCGACTATTGCTAAGTATTTTGGAATACCTGTTACGCAAACAGAGTGGATAAATACGGCGTATCTGTTGTCTTTGGTTGCAAGCATACCTATTAGTTCTTTTTTAGGTGAAAGGTTTGGTTTTAAAAGGGTATTTAATTTAGCAATTATCCTTTTTGGATTATCTTCTTTTTGTTGCGCATATTCAGATAATTTATTATCTATAAGTTTGTTTAGATTATTGCAAGGTATTGGTGGTGGTTTAATTGTCCCTATCGGGATGTCGCTGGTTTACCAAGCATTCGATAAATCAGAATATGTAAGTATTACAAGCTTTATTTTTATGCCAACTTTGATTGCACCGGCATTGGCTCCTTTTTTAGGAGGCTTGATAACAGAGCTATATGGGTGGCAATGGGTGTTCTTGTTTGTTGCTCCTATATGTATTCTAGCAAGTATCGCCACATTGTTGGTTATTAAAGAGCCTATTGTTAGTGGTAAGGCCAAGTTAGATTGGCGCGGATTTGTTTTTTCTATTTTGTCTTTAACTACCTCGTTTTATTTTCTAAGTATGCTAGGACATGCTAATTTAGATTTAATTAGCATAATAGCTTTTTTTATTGCGCTTATCTCTGGCTATTGTTTTTATAAACATCAAAAAGTAACTAATCATCCAATTATTCATTTTGAGTATTTACGTAATAAGCTATTTCTGCAAGCTAACTTAATTCAAGTTTCATTTCAGTTATGTCATTACGGAGCTATTTTTTTAGTAAGCACTTATTTGCAAGTTTGTGCGCATATGTCAGCAAAATTGACCGGACTTGTTATGGGAATGCAAGCAATAGGTTCTTTTTCCGTTAATAGATTTGCGGTAATGTTGTTTCATAGATTTAGCCCTAAGGCGCCATTAGCTATTGGATTAACAGGAATTGGAATAATAACCCCATGCATAATGTTTATTACAAATAGTGATATGCTGTTTGTTGGTATCGCGATTTTATATTTTAGAGGTATTTTTAGTGGTTTATGTGGGGCTACCATCCAAACATTAGGAATATTAGGTTTTGCAAACGATCAAATTAGTCGAGCCGGGACAATTTACAGTGTTGTCAGGCAGATATCAATGGCTTTGGGTATAGCTTTAAGCTCTGTTTTAATTAATTTAGGAGTGAATTTTATCTATCATTCGCAAGAAACTACGTCGTTTGTTATGTTAAATAGAGCGGTATTTTTCCCGGCGTTTTTCTTTATCCCATTTATATGTTTTTGGGGAATTTTTGTAACCTTAAAAATTGACAGCTTTCAAGTAAAGAAATACCAACAATCTGATACTTTATAGATAAAAAAAAATTATTTTGCTGTATATCCAAAGAAAATTGTAATAAGCTATTGACTTTATTATTGCTTTACATGAAAATATCCATCTTTTTGGAGGGGTTCCCGAGCGGTCAAAGGGATCAGACTGTAAATCTGACGGCTCAGCCTTCGAAGGTTCGAATCCTTCCCCCTCCACCAAGTTGAGATTGGTTGTGGTTGAGTAATCTGAGTTATATCGTTTATTCAAAGATGGTATTGAATTAATTGGAATTAATTCAAAAGAAGCTAAATTCCATTTAGCTTTATTAATCTCGCTGTCGCTCAATTAAAGAAATTAGTTTCACTAATTTTACTATATTTCGTTTCACTCAATATAGAGAAGCTAACTGCGTTAGCTTTATTAATCTCATTGCATTCGATTAAAGAATCTCGCGTTGCTCGCTTTATTGCTCTCGTTTCACTCGATCAAAGAAGATATCTAAAGATATCTTTACTGATCTACTCTGTTCAATCAGAGAATCTCGCGTTGCTCGCTTTACTATATCTCGCTACGCTCAATATAGAGAAACTATCTAACGATAGTTTTATTAAATCTCATTATATTCGATTTAAAGAAGCTAATTAGCATTTAGCTTTATTAATCTCGTTAATCACTAGATCAAAGAAGATATCTTTACTATATCTCATTGTATTCGATATAGAGAAACTATCTAAAGATAGCTTTATTAATCTCGCTTCGCTCAATTAAAGAAGCTAACTTCGTTAGCTTTACTATATCTCACTATCGTTCAATATAGAGAAACTATCTCACGATAGTTTTATTAATCTCGCTGTCGCTCAATTAAAGAAGCTAACTGCGTTAGCTTTATTGATCTCGTTAATCACTCGATCAAAGA
>JAUIBC010000114.1 GCA_030427555.1 Gammaproteobacteria bacterium
TTATTATATGTGCCCGAGAATGTTTTTAGTACCGTTTCTGTTGTAGTTAATGACTTAAGCCCAATTTTGTATAAGGCGATTTTAGGTTTTGCAATTGGTTTAGGGGCTTTGGGTTTTATTGGAGCAATTTATGAAGGTGCTACTATTAAAAATGGTAAACCGCTTAATTTATTAGGTTGTTGTGGTCTATGGAATGGGAATAAAAATATTAATCATACTTCTGATTTAGAATTAAAACGAGAGGATGCTTCAATAGCTGTTTATGGAGTCAACACATAATAATAACAACATTACTCCTTGCGAGCCGATTGATCCCCGCAAAATTGCGTAACAAAAACAATATTTCCAAACTCCGTTTGGAGTTTTATTTTAGAAAAACATAGTTTTTTATTTGGTGCAGAAATTTTAATATTGTATAGTATTTTAAGATTAATAATTAAGGTATTAAATTATGTCTGATTTACAAAAAACTATAGAAAGATATTTTCTGGAATTAGCAACTTTAAATATTGATTCTCCACCACAAGATTTAAGGCTAGCAGTTGATGAGGCGATTGCTGGGTTAGATTCAGGCAAGTATCGAGTTGCAGAAAAGATCGATGGTGAGTGGGTTGTTAATCAGTGGTTAAAAAAAGCTGTTTTAATTGGGTTTAAGCTTAATAAAAACAGTGTGACCGAAGTAGGTTTCTGTCAATTTTATGATAAAGTTCCACTTAAATTTAATGGTTTGAGTGAAACTGAATATCAAAATTTAGCTGTTAGAGTTGTACCTGGTGCGATTGTACGCAAAGGTGCTTTTGTCGGAAAAAATACTGTATTAATGCCATCGTATACTAATATTGGTGCATATATAGATGAGGGATGTATGATCGATACTTGGGCAACAGTTGGTTCATGTGCGCAAATCGGGAAAAATGTTCATTTGTCTGGTGGTTCTGGTATTGGTGGTGTATTGGAGCCTTTACAAGCTAATCCAACGATTATTGAAGATAATTGTTTTATTGGTGCGCGTTCTGAAATTGTTGAAGGGGTTATTGTTGAGCGTGACTCGGTAATTTCTATGGGAGTTTATATAGGTCAAAGTACTAAGATATATAATCGCCAAACTGGTGAGATTACTTATGGCAAGGTGCCGAAAGGATCTGTTGTGGTTGCTGGAAGCTTGCCTAGTGAAGATAAAACCCATAGCTTATATTGTGCCGTAATTGTTAAGCAAGTGGATGCGCAAACGCGTTCTAAAGTAAGTATTAATGAACTTTTAAGAGGATTTTAAGTTGCAATTACTTGAAATTTTGCAAAAGTTGGTTGCTTATGAATCTATTACGCCAAAAGATGTTGGCTGTCAGAAATATATGCTTGATATCTTAAGTAAGCTTGGTTTTAAATGTGAATCTTTCCCCCTGGACCCAGTTGATAATTTTTATGCCCAATATGGTGATTCTGGGCCTATATTGCTTTTTGCAGGCCATACGGATGTTGTGCCTACGGGAGATAAGTCATTATGGTCTAGTGATCCTTTTACATTGAGCGTGCGTGATGGTAATTATTTTGGGCGCGGCGTTGCTGATATGAAAGGTAGTTTGGCAAGCATGTTAATCGCTTGTCAAAAGTTTGTCACAAATCATCCTAAGCCTTTGGGGAGGTTAGGGCTATTAATTACTAGTGGTGAAGAAGGGCAAGATTATATGCATGGTACGCCGCATGTTATGCACACTTTGCAAGCACGCGGTTTGGTTCCAAATTATTGCGTAGTTGGCGAACCATCTAGTACGAAAGAAGTTGGTGATGTGATTAAGATAGGTCGTCGTGGTTCTTTGCAAGGAAAATTAATTGTAGAGGGGGTGCAAGGGCATGTTGCTTACCCGCATTTGGCTAAAAACCCTGTGCATATGTTGGCTCCAGCACTAGCAGAATTGACTACTAAAGTGTGGGATGATGGTGGTGAGTTTTTTCCGCCAACCTCTTTGCAAATAACTAAAATTCAGGCAGATGGTGGTTCGAATAATGTTATTCCACAACAAGCTATTGTGGAATTTAACTTTCGTTATTCAATTATACAAACGGTAGAAAGTTTACAAGCTGCTGTGCTTGATTGTTTGGATAGACATAATATTACTTATACAATAGATTGGATAAGCAGTGGAAAGCCATTTTTAACGAAAGATGGAAAATTACTTGCGGCTAGTAAAGAAGTTATTAAAAAAATTACTGGTAAAGAGACAGAACTATCAACTAGTGGTGGTACCTCAGATGGTAGATTTATAGCTCCTTTAGGTGTTGAGCTTATAGAGTTAGGTCCTGTTAATGCTACAATTCATAAAGTTAATGAATGTGTAGCATTAGAAGATTTAGAAATATTGGCAGATTTATATTATGAAATATGCCGTGAATTGTTAACTTAATTGGTTTGCACTTCAGGATCTTCTGCAGTTATATGACTTATATCATCATTAACCACCTTGACCACGCATGAGTCAGACCAAACGTTAAGTGCTGTTTCAAGCATATCAATTAGACTGTAGAATGGTAAAATTATTCCTAATAAAGTAATTGGCACATTCATACTTGCAAGTAAACTTGCGCTTAAGAAAAAGCATCCCATTGGAATACCAGCATTGCCGATTGCGGCGACAGTCGAGATAATTATCCAGATCCCCATGCTTGCTAAGCTTAATTCGAAACCATTATTTTGTAATAAATACACAACAGTTGTAAATATAAAAGCAGCACATCCATTCATATTTATACTCGTACATAAAGGTAAGACAAAGCGACTAATTTCTGGTTTTACATTTAAATTATTTTCAACAGTGCTAATTGTGATTGGTAGTGTGCCAACAGATGATTTAGAAAAAAAAGCTAAAGATAAAGCTGGCATCATTTTTTGTAACGTTTTATAAGGTTTTATGCCTTTTAGCATAAGCCATAGTGGTAAAATAATTAGCCCTTGGATTAGGTTTGCTAAAACAATAACTAATAAATATTGGCCTATACCTTTAATGTCGCTACCTGATTTAAGATTAATAACAGTTGATGTAATAAACCCAAATAAACCAATTGGGATAATTGCAATAACCCATTTGGTAATAACCATAAATAGGCCATGTGCGCCAAGGAAAAATTGAGTTATAGTTTGGCGTGGTTTTTCTTCGGGAATGAAGCGAATAGCAATTCCTATAACTATGCCCAAAAATAACACACTTATAACTGAGTTATTAATAAATGGGGCAAATAAACTATCAGGTATAAGGTTTGATATGTGTTTTAAATATCCAGAACTTGAAGTATCTGGATTAAAGTTTAAGTTATTATTGAGAACATCGCTTACCATGGATGGTTTAATAGTGTTATAAAGTAAAAAGCTTACTCCTGCAGCAATTAACGTTGTGCTTATGGTATATGTTATCGTTTTACGCCAAATTTTAGCAAATCCACCATCAGAGCTGTAGTTAGATAAGGTGACAATAATTGATAGCCAAATAATTGGTAGGCTAATACATTTAAATATTCTAATAAATATATCAGCAACAGTTAAGCCTAATGATTTTAAAACAGCAATATCAGATAAACCACAAAATATACCTAATGTAATTGCTATAATATACATTATGGGAGTACTGAGCCAGAATCTATTTGCTGCATTGTGTTTGGCGCACATTTCTATAGTCTCTTTTATTTAATGGATGACAGTATACTATAAAACGCTCGTTATTTTGCATTTTAAATTATACACAAGATGTTATTTTACATTACTAAGCCATGATGGTCAATATATAGACACATGACGATTGTGTTTTTATAAACCTAAATATCATGGTATCACGCGCGTGTAAGATATTTCCCTACTATGTTTTGAGAAATATCTTCATGTGAAATAATCAAAAACCAAATTGACCAATAGATTGATAGTATGTACAATTACGTGCGCGCAAGGATTGAAAACAACCAGTAGTATTTATTATGGAGTAACTAATGGAAAAGCAAATAAGTAAGCCAGCCACAGAAAAAGATACCAGAGCTTTATTTGGAGACTTTGCGAATAGACGAACTATTCAACACCCGACAATTACAGAGAACTTTTTTAGTAAAACCAATGAGATTTACAGCAAATATAAAGATGATCCTTTTTTGGATTTATTAATACGTTCTGTGCATAAACATTGTGAGCCTCTACTGCCTATGGCATCTAAACAATATAAGACTCAAGGTAATAATATAATGCCAATCTTGATTATTAATAATCATAGTCATGAAGATATCGCTTTTGAGCTAGCCCATGATGGAGTTCATTTTTCAGGACATGTGGTTCATTACTTATTTCATCAATTACATAGGAATTTATGACTTATTAAAATCTTATAGTCATAGAGTTTTGGTACCGGAGTTTTTAAGTATGGGGTATAACACTTATCAATTACAAATCATTAAGTTGTATTTTTCTAACTTTAATCAAGCGTTACAATATATCCAATCGAAAAGAAATGATTTAATTAAATCACCTACAGGAGATCTACAGCTAGATTTAATCAGTAATTTGTTAAAAGCCAATATTGATAATATGGTAAGAGCACTTAGCGATTGTTGGTATGCTTTTAAGTATAAAAACAAATGCTCTTCAAATTACTCCTATAGCTAATCCATTTGAACTTGTAGATGGTAATAAAGTTCACATTAAAAATCCTCTTATTGTAAATAATATACTAGACAAAAGTGCCGAAAACAAAGAAGGAATTTATCAATTATCACAAACAAAACACGGCCTCTTTAAGAAAAATGATACAGCTGCAAATGAAGAGAGATTGGAAAAGAAGAAAGATAACGCTGTGCTGCAAACAACTAGAGAAACAACTCGAGATAATGGCGATAAATTAGGGGTTAATCAGGCATTGGAAGATGTGGAGATTAATGATGTGAGAGTATATAACCCAGGAAGATAATAGATAAATTAAGTTTTTGCTATTTAAATAATGGGAGGATATCTATGGCTTTATTAAATAAAGGAAATATAGCACATTTCCAAATCATTTTGGCTCGCAGCATTTGCACGACGCATCGAAAGTGTTCGTTTATAATTAATTTCATAGTAGTTTATTTGATCTAATAAAACTTTTTTTGGCATATAAATTTTTACGCGCAAAACGAGTACTTGACGCGCCTATTCGCTCAATGGTTCGTTCTAAGGTAA
>JAUIBC010000011.1 GCA_030427555.1 Gammaproteobacteria bacterium
AGAATATGATCCTGTAGGAGCGAAAGAGATTTTTACTTTTATTGGAAATATTATTCCCAAAGAAATATCGAATAAAAGCACATTTTTTCAGCAAAGAGCTGAAAAAGAATCAGATGCAAGGGATAATTCCACATATAAACAACAGTTGTTAATAACAAATTATTGTAAATTAGCCGATGATTATAATTGGATGTAATAAAATCATGTTAATTTAGGCGTTGTCGTACTTAATAATTGCCCAACTAATTCATCTATCGCTTTAACTTTATCGCTCAGTTTATTATGAAAATTGCTGATTTCTTTTTTATAGGCTTGAGAATCTAATTGGAAAAATTGTAATTGTTTGGAGTAATTAAAAAAACATGTAGTTCTCATCATTTGCATAATTTCTATAAGATTTTCATTATCGGAATCCAAGAACGTATATTTATCTTGTATCTTATCATCAGCGCGTTGCGCCATGGTTTTTTCAGAGCATGACAAAAGTGTAAATAACAAATCAAAAACTCTAAAGAAACTTCTTATAACAAAAATAGTATAATCGTACAGAACTGTGGATAAATCTCGGTTTAATCTTGGCTCAGCATTAGCCAACACCGTTTTTTCATCAAGATAATCTTTGATTTTTTCTTTTATATTATTATAATAACTTTGACTCAATTGATTGTTCTTCAGGGATTTACTTAATAAAGTAGAAAACGTTAAGATATCGTATCCTAAAGTATACAGAAATATTGACATCTTGATATTAGCAAATACAGCCTTAGAGTTTTGCCGAATAAGTGAATAACATAATTCTTTCAATGATTCATTGTTTTCTTTTATTTGTTTTATAATTTCATCACGATTTTCCACTGGATGCTCCTGAGACAAATCAAAATTTAATTGCTCTAATTATAAACAAAACATATTATTGGTGTCAATTTTTTATATTCATCGAGATATATTTGTTACTTAGAAGCTTATTAATATTTGGATTGGCATCTGGTAAAATATTTTTGTAAATTATTTAAAAAAGCGTAGAACCAGGAAAATTTATATTAGGGAGAGTTAGATGTACTATTGCTGCCAAAGATTTTGCAGTATTTTATTTATAGCCTGTATGCTATTGTCATTAATAGGTTGCGCTAGCAAAGATAAGTTAACTATTAGCACAAAACAAGAAACCTTTACAATTAGCCTGCCATCTAATCCTACAACAGGGTTTCAATGGTCTGTAATATCATATGATAAAAGTATTTTTGATTTGATTAATCATCAATATATTGCTTCTAAAATTGGAGTGATTGGCGCAGGTGGGACTATGTTATTTACATTTAAATTTAAAAAACAATTATCATATCCGCGTGTTTCTAAAATAAAGTTTAAACATGCACGCTCATGGGAGCCAGAAAGTGCAACTTATAAAGAAATTGAAGTCTTTATTAAGTCATAATTCTGGCTTGATAAATGTTTTTTAAAAGTTTGGTTAATAAATTGCAACCGCAGACATTAAAAGAAAACCAATAATTACGAAGCTGAAATATTTCAAGTTACAACAGCGTTGTACCATTACACAACGTTCTAGTCCGTGTAAAGTTCCAAGGTATAGAAATGTGCCAGATGAAATAGCAACTAAAATTGGATCAACTAGGGAATTGGTTTTCATTTCACTTTCTAAATGAACTCCCAAGAATATGCCAAGCGGAGTCATTAAAGCAAAACTTGAGAATAATAAAAGATTCATTTTATTTGACATTGAACTTTTATTAAGTTGTACAGAAATAGCAAAGCTTTCAGCCCACTTATGTGTAATAATTGCCAAAAATAACATAATAGCTATCGAGTAATTTTCACTATACCCTAAAGCTGTTGCTAATACTAATGAGTGAATGGATAACATTATCCAAGCTAAAATGGCAAATGCTGGATGGTTATTAGTCTGATGATTATAAAGCTCTTTACCTAAGTGCTCAAACCATAAAAAAATTAAAAATGTTATACCAGCCAATAAATAAGAGAATGGATATTGATATCCCATGTCAAGAAACATGCGATTTGATTCGGGTAATAGATGGATAATAGCTGCGCCTAAAAACACACCCGTTGCCAAGGTTTCACCAATTGGAAAATCTAGATGTCCTTTTGCTTGTCGTTTTCTAAAAGGGTACCAACCAGCAGCAATAATTACTAAAAATATAGTAAGTGCAAAACAAAATTTTAAATTATCAATGGACATAAGAATATTTCAACCAAATAGTTTACTAGGACTTAGGTATTAGAGGCTTAGTTTTTAGTAACTATTTTTTCATTATTAATAAGAAGGTTAATTATACTGATATTTTTAATATTTGACATATCTTTTTTTATTAGATCAACTAACAGATATATTTCAGAAAATTCTTTTTTAATAACTATATCCAAAGTAAGTTGGCCATCTATATAGTGAATTGTCCATTTTTCTATTTCAGGAAATTTTTCAAGCCAATCGTTTAATAAGTTTAGCTCTAATTCCTTACGACTAGGTAAGTTAATAGAAGGAGAGGCAATCTCGTCATCTTCTGGATCAACGTGGATTGTAACATCACTTATCTCTGTAAAATTATCTAATAATTTTTTATGTACCTTTTGAGCTATATGATGACCTTCAGATACTGAAATAAATGGATCCACCAAAATATGTACGTCTATAAATATATCCTGACCCATCGTACGATTGCGAAATTGATGAATTTTTTTTACACCATCTATGCTGTTAATAATATCTTCTATTTGGATTATTTTTTCTTTGGAAACCCCAGTATCAACTAATTCTTTAATACTATTTAAACCATAATCTATACCCATTTTTATTATCATACCTGCGATTATAACTGCAGCTAGAGGATCTAAAATTCGAAAACCTAATATTGAGCCAATTATTCCGGCTAACACAATTAAAGATGAAGCCGCATCTGAACGATGATGCCATGCGTTCGCAATTAGAAGTTGTGAATTTATAGATTTACCTATTTTATGAGTAGCATGGTAAAGTATTTCATTAAGAATGATGGATATCATTGCTATAGGTATCGAAAATATTTCTGGTTTTTGTTGATTTTTATGTAAAATCAAATTAATCGAATCCAAAGCAATACCCAAACCTGCTAATATTAATAGAACTGCTAACACCATAGTGGCTGCGGTTTCAATTCTTTGATGACCATATGGGTGGGAATCATCAGCTTCTTGACTACCATACTTTGAGGCAACTAATACCATTCCATCAGTAATTAAGTCAGAAAAGGAGTGGGCGCCATCAGCTAATAAACCGTGTGATTTAAAAAATATACCGCCTAAGACCTTAATAATGCCTAATAAAACATTAATTATTGCGCCTATGATAGTAATTTTTTTAGCTTGCCTATATCTTATGTTATCATTTTGCATATAGTTTTTGATATTTTTTATAAAAAACATTAATATGTTAGAATATCACGCTTAATATTTCTAGGGTTTATTTCGTGAAACATACAAAACTTCGTAGAGGAATTTATATATTACCTAATTTATTTACAACGGCAAGTCTATTTGCCGCATTTTATTCAATAGTAGCTTCTCAGCAAAACAGATATGAAGTGGCTGCTATTGCTATTTTTATTGGCATGATTGCAGATGGATTAGATGGGCGTATTGCCAGAATGACTAATACCCAAACATCATTTGGTGCGGAGTATGATAGTTTGTCAGATATGGTTACGTTTGGTGTTGCTCCCGCATTATTATACTATAGTTGGTCATTACATCATTTTGGTAAGCTTGGATGGCTAATTTCATTTATTTATACAGCTGCTGTGGCCTTGCGCCTGGCTAGATTTAATACCCAGATTGATACAGCCGATAAACGCTATTTTCAAGGATTAAGTTGTACTATGGCTGGAGCCTTTATGGCGTCATTTGTATGGGTATGTAATCATTATGGGGTAGATATTATAGAAAGCCCATCTGTGATAATTTTAACAGCAATTATTGCGTTTACTATTGCAATGCTTATGGTTAGCAATATTCGTTATAATTCTTATAAGGATATAGATTTAAAAGGTAAAGTACCTTTTTTATATATATTACTGATAGTTATTCTATTTGTTGCTATAGCCGCTAATCCTGCCGTAATATTGTTTTGTGCATCATTTTTATATGTAGCATCCGGACCACTAAAAACTTTATTGGCCATACAAAAAGTGCGTAGACGTCGTCAGTCTATAAGGAAGTCTAGAAAGAATAAAAGGATATGATAATATACTTTGTAATAACAGATTTACTCTTCTTCGCCAAAGCGATTATTAATTAGATTTGTAATAGCTTTGGCAAGCTCGTTTTCATCTGGCCCTTCAATTTCAATTTGTAATAGGCTTCCTTTATTAGCTGCTAGCATCATAACACCCATTATACTTTTGCCATTGATGGTTTTATTATCTTTTGTTACGTCAATTCTACTTTGAAATCTAGAAGCAGTTGATACAAACTTTGCTGATGCTCTGGCGTGTAATCCGAGTTTATTAACGATTTTTATTTCGGTATTTATCATAATGATGCAACAGTTTCTGTGGTTAAAATGTTATATAACTCTTTTGCCCCATTTGCATTTCTACATTCATTAGTAAATCTTTGATTAGAAAATTCGGTTACGATTTTTGATAGTATTTGCAAATGCTGATCAGCTGAATTAGTAGCTGATGCTAGCCCAAATATTAAATCTATCGGTTGCTTATCATCAGCATTAAAGTCTACTGGATTTTTTAGTTTTATAAAGCAGGCGTAAGTCTTATTTATTGATGCAAGGCAAATATGTGGGATCATAATACCGCGACCAATTGCGGTACTACCTAAATTTTCTCGTTCCCAGTATGCATCAAACAATTTTTGTGGATCAAGTTCTGGATAGCAATTGTGCATCAATTGACTTAATTTAAGTAACACTGCAGATTTGCTTTTAGATGTCGAATCAATAAATACACTGCTAGTGCTAAGTAGTTCTTTAAATTTCATGTCCTCTGCCAATTTTTATTTACAGAATAACAACCCACTTCCTAAAAGGATGGATTACTTAATCACGGTGATCTTGGTGTTTTTCTTTATATTTTATTAATTGCTTATCTAGCTTATCAACTAACAAATCTACAGCTGTGTACATTATATCTGATTCTGCACGGGCATGTAATTCACTTCCGTTGACAAATATATTTGCTTCAGCAATTTGAGTTAGATTTTCTACATGAAATGTTACGTTAATTGATATAATTCGATGAAAATGTTTTTCTAATCTATTAAACTTTTCTGTAGTAAACTGTTGTAATGCAGGGGTAACATCTATTCCATGACCTGTGAAAATAATTTTCATTATGCCTCCAAATTAAAAACTTAAGAATCAGCAGGATAATTTAAACTTTATTTGGTGATTATCTAGATTATAGTTGCTTTTTATTATAGCGCTATAATAAAGCCATCTGTAGACAAATTTTAGTTGCTTACATTGCGCATAAAAAATAAATCGTCTGCTATAGATAATTATATACTATCTTAAAATAAAGCATGGAAGCAACTATTAATTTATATAAATATTATTTTACTTTTTTCTCTTTAAATATTACATGTTTACGAACTACAGGATCGTACATCATCAATTCTAATTTTTCTGGATGATTGCGTGGGTTTTTAGTTGTAGTTTTATAGTATCCAGTGCCAGCAGTGGATTCCATTTTAATTTTTATAGTTATGGCAGCCAAAATATTTCTCCTAAATTAAAATTTTTCGCCTTTGGTGCGTAATTTTTTTAACACCGCATCAATTCCTAACTTATCTATAATACGCATGCCTTTAGTACTCAAGCGTAATGTTATAAAACGATTTTCAGTCTCAACCCAATATTTGTGCTTTTGGATATTAGGAAGAAATCTTCTTTTAGTTTTATTGTTAGCATGTGACACATTGTTACCGGTTGTAGGCCTTTTGCCAGTAACTTGGCATATTTTTGACATATTTAAGCTCCAAACTAAATAACTTAAGGTTACATTAATGTTCCCAGGACTTACGAAAAATAATTATATCTGCGTTAAAAATAGT
The DNA here is from genome assembly GCA_030427555.1 of Gammaproteobacteria bacterium. Lineage (GTDB taxonomy): Bacteria > Pseudomonadota > Gammaproteobacteria > Legionellales > Legionellaceae > 2-12-FULL-35-11. Next base: position 6,082 of record JAUIBC010000011.1, read on the forward strand.
TTTGTATTAATAAATTTAGTTGTCCTAAACTTTTTTAACAAAAACAAACTTTGCTCTTAACCTAATATTTTTTTGTAAGCCCTGATTCAAATTTATTAGGAGGCAATTTATATCAAAAAATCTACTTCATTGCAAGTATAAGTGTTTACTTGAATATATTTACTGGCGAATAGTTCTTTGATTTTTTACGGGTTTATTATTTTCCGTGCTACGATATACATTTATATCTAATCCTCCGCGTCTTGTAAAGCGACCATAAATGCTCAATTTATTGGGTTGACATATTTGTAAAATATCTAGAAATATGCGCTCTATACATTGCTCATGGAATTCATTGTGATTCCGATAAGATATTATATATTTGAGTAAACCTTCGTGATTAATTTGCTTGCCTTGATAATCTATTTGTATGCTTCCCCAGTCTGGCTGTTTTGTAACAAGGCAGTTTGATTTTAATAAGTTAGAATAAAGTGTTTCTGTAACTATATTTTTAGTTGTAGTTAGATATTCTTTGTGAACATTATAAATAGAACATTGTATATCAAGATCATCTAAACAAATTCCTTGCATACTATTATCTTGCAAAAAGCTTAATGTAAAAATTTTAACTGTAGTTTGGCTTTGAGTTTTAGCGCTAAGGTCTTGTTGGATCAACGAGGTTAATTCATCTATATTTGCAACTTTTGTGTTGTTAAATGAATTAAAGTAAAGCTTCATGGATTTTGACTCAATAATATTAGGTGAGTCGCAGGGGATAGTTATCTCTGCAATGGCAACTTGTGGCTTACCTTTTAAGTTTAACCATGAGACTTCAAAATGATTCCAGATATCCACGCCAACGAATGGCAAGGTTGAATCTATACCGATTTCTTGGCGCTTATCTTTTCTTGGAATTGCAAATAATAAATTTGGTTCGTATTGGTCTGTGTATTCGCTTTTCTTACCTAGCTCACTTTTTGTCAAATGAGAGTTCATGTATTATTGAGTCCAAAATAGATAATTATAACAAATTTATTATTTTAATACTATGGCATATTTTTATATATATTGGCTCAAAATAAGGTTGAATTTAATGATAAGACATAGAAAACTGTTTATGTAATTTATCTGCTAGTGCGACGAAACCAGCTTTAAAAACATTTTGTTCTACTATATTTATTATTTCTTGTTTATCAATACCTTCTTCTACATCAAAGTCAGCCCACCATTCACAAATTGTATTAATTCCATTATTACTGTTTTTAAGTCTAACACTGGCAACATATTTTTTGAATCCTAGACTACTTTCAAGAATAGAATAGTCTAAAGCAAAATTTTTATCATCTAGTAATAATAACTTCTCACGGACAAAACCAGATTCTAAGGTTAAATATCTAATACAACCTATTTCTGTTGGGTTTCCTTGTTCTATTTTGCTGCCTTTAATAGCAGGGTGAAAATTAGCTAAACCATTAAAATCACGCATAAATTCCCATATTTTTGTGGCCGGGGCTTTTATTACTGCGGTTACATGTACTGTATGTTGGTTATTCATATTAAGCTCCATATAGACGTTTAGTATTTTAATCTTAATTCTTTAAATGCTTTGGTCTGAGATTTTATTGCTTCTTCAGTTGGTAGTCTTTCCATTGAACTTGCGCCAAAAAAACCATGGCAATTATGACATTTGCTAAGTATAAATTCGACATCTTTTGGCTCGGCTATAGGCCCGCCATGACAGAGAATTATAATATCGTTTCTTACTTTTAATGCAGCGTTTGATATACTATTGATCCTTGCAGCACATTCGTCTAGACCAAGAGCAGTATTAGCACCTATCGCACCACCAGTTGTCAATCCCATATGAATAACAATAATGTCAGCTCCTGCCTTGGTCATTGCAATTGCCTGCGATTCGTCAAATACATAAGGAGTTGTAAGTAAATTTTTCTTATGTGCAAGGTTAATCATATCCACTTCTAATTGGTATCCCATTCCTGTTTCTTCAAGATTAGCGCGAAATGTTCCGTCAATTAAGCCAACAGTTGGGCAATTTTGTATGCCAGCAAATCCAATGCTTGCTAGATTATCAAGAAATGTATCAAAAATACAAAATGGATCTGTGCCATTTACCCCAGCTAAAACAGGTGTATTTTTAACAACAGGCAAAACCTCTTTTGCCATATCAACGACTATTTCATTAGCATTTCCATAGGCCATTAGTCCAGCTAAAGAACCTCTGCCGGCCATTCTATATCTTCCAGAGTTGTAGATAATGATTAAGTCTATTTCTCCATTTTCTTCACACTTGGCAGATAGGCCGGTGCCAGCACCTCCACCTATTATAGGAGTTCTTTCTTGCACCATTTTATGGAATTTATTTAGTAAGTTTATTCGCTCGTATTTTGGCATTCTAGCTCCTCATTCGCACAATGATTAACGGAAAAAATCTCAATAAATTGCTCTGTTACTATTTGGGTAAATTCAGGTGAGTTTATATGATATGGAGTTTTAATTAATTTGCGTTTTTTTGTGATATTTAAATTATCGCTAATTGCCGTAAATAATGCATTATCCGCTATAGGATCCCAAAAAGCTTGAGATTTATTGTCTAGAGCTGATACTCCTCCTTCAGGTATAATAAATCTTATGTCACCATCACATTTATTTAATTTATTTGCGATCCACTCGCCAATTTGTATATTTTCCTCAACGTTAGTTCGCATTAATGTTATTTCTGAATTATGTTTATACAGCAACCTTTTTTTAAATTTTTCAGGTACAGAATCATAGGAGGCGAAATTTACCATATCTAAGGCACCACAAGAGATTACTGCAGGTTTATTAGTTCTAGCAATTGCTCCAAAGCGATCTTCTGTGCAAGCAAGAACACCGCCAAACAGATAGTCACAAACTTCGGTTGTAGTAAGATCTATAATTCCTGCAAGAAGACCATCATCTAAAAGTTTTTCCATAGATTTACCGCCAGCTCCAGTCGCATGAAATACCAAGCAATCATATTGTGTTTTAAGTTGATTAGTTATAGCTTCAACACATGGCGTAGTTACTCCAAACATAGTAAGCCCAATTGCAGGCAGGGTATTGGAGTGCTGGTTAAAATTATTTGATTGCAAATATGCTCCGGCAATTGCTCCGGCTGCGTTAGCAAGAATTTTGCTAGATATGCTATTAATTCCTACAAAGTCTGTAACAGAATACATCATTGCAATATCGCTACCATCAAGATATGCACTGATATCTCCACAAGCCATCGTGGATAACATAATTTTAGGAATCCCAATAGCAATCTCTTGCATACCTGCGCAAATCATGGCTGTTCCTCCAGAGCCACCTATGCCAAGGATTGCCCCTATATCTTGTCGAGATTTTATAAATTCTCTAAAAGCTTGTCCCATTGCTTCAACAGCTTTACCTCTATCTCCGCAGAAAACCGTTGCTTCACCTTTTGGATGGAATTTTGCAACATCTGTTGCTTTGATATCAGCAAAGGCATCTTTTTGCTGGTTTGATGTTGAAATATCTATAGTTATGACTGGTAATTTAAGTTCGTTAATTATTTTTTTTAAAAAATTTGCCTCTTGTGATTTAGTATCAAAAGTAGCAGCTATGAATATTTTTTTCATAAGCATACGTCCTTGTTAGAAAGTTTCACATGATGAGTGTTGGTTTAGTAATTGTCAATAGAGTTTTTTATCAGGTATAGAGAACCTAATTAAAATTTATAATTCTGGTTTTATATAAATATGCTAAGTCTTAAATGTTAAAATTGAAATATTTTGATTCTTTGCATATATTAATCTAGATAAGCTCTTTTGGAAATTGGGAGATTGGTATGTTGACTTTTTATAATGGAGAGGGATTTCGTCAAGAAGAGCTTAATGAGTGTAATCGTTTGACTTTAGCTGATGCTATTTGGGTTGATTTGTTAAATCCATCTGGTAAAGAGCTTGAAATTTTGAAAGATTATTTTGGCTTCAAAGTTCCAACACGTGCGGAGATGGTTGAGATTGAGTTATCAAGTAGATTGTATGTAGAAGATGGTAACTTATTTATGACAACAGCAATGATTTCTAATTCAGACAGCTCTGATCCGAAACTTGATCCTGTTACGTTTATTTTAACCAAAAAACAGTTGATTACTATTCGTTATATAGAGCCTCAAGCATTTAAATTATTTGTTTCTCAAGTTAGTAAGAATAATATTGAATATAAAGACCCTCTATCATTATTGCTTGATTTATTAGATGCGGCTATTGATAGAATTGCAGATATATTAGAGTATATTGGTTTGATGGTAGATAGTTATTCGAAGCTAGTTTTTCGAGATGAAGATTCAGAACAAGAGAATGACTATAAGATTTTATTACGCAAAATAGCAACAAGCTGTGATCTTAATACTAAAGCGCAGGATAGCTTGGTTTCTTTTACTCGTTTATTACCTTTTTTATTGAAGGCCTCTGGTTCAAGAGTTGATAAATTAATGAAATTACAGATTACTAATTTACGTAAGGATATTTTATCTCTTAGTCATCATACACAAGCTATATCTAGTAAAGTTAGCTTTTTATTAGATGCAACCTTAGGATTAGTTAATATTGAGCAAAATAATATAATTAAAATTTTTTCAGTTGCCGCGGTAATTTTTTTGCCACCTACACTTATTGCTAGCATTTATGGGATGAATTTTCACTTTATTCCTGAGTTTTCTTGGAGATATGGTTATTTTGTTGCTATTGGTTTTATGGCTTTTGCAGCTTGGGCACCATATAAATATTTTAGGTATAAGAAGTGGTTATGAGTGTTTGGTTAACTAGGTGCTGCTTCCCTGCAGCGGTGCAAATCCTTTGCGTTGCTTCCTGCATTTAAATTAATTTTTGATAATCTATCGTTATGGTGGTAATTCTATTTTTGAATTAGAAACTTGTAATCTGCCCTGAAAAAGTTATAATCTCTTCAGAAATGAATTACCGACCACTTCAATAGCTACATCCTGTAAGACAATCCCTGTCTTCCCTTAACTAAACTAAAAATTCCGTTTTTAGACTTCTTGTCAGATATCCTTATCATCCCTTACAAATGCTATTCTATACATCTATGTTAAGATTATATAGATACAAAGGATTATTAAAGTGTAAGATATATCTCAAAATTCATGAGGAATAATCTTTGATAGTATTTCATCGTCAACTAAGTTAGGTAATGTAACTTCTAGATTTGGTTCTTCGGCGATAGCTAACTTAATTGCACTTATGGCTTCAGGATTTCTAGCCCAGCTTCTTCTGGCAATACCATTATTGACGTCCCAAAATAGCATGGATTGAAGATTAGTTTGGGCTTGTTTGGAGCCATCAAGTACAAACCCGAAGCCACCATTAATAACTTCCCCAAATCCAACACCGCCTCCGTTATGAATGGAAACCCAGGTTGCCCCCCGCGCAGCGTCACCTATGACATTTTGAATTGCCATATCCGCTGTAAATTGTGAGCCATCATAGATATTTGATGTTTCACGATAAGGAGAGTCAGTTCCTGATACATCATGATGATCTCTGCCTAAAACTATGGTTCCGTTTATTTCACCTTTAGCAATAGCTTGATTAAATGCCTTGGCTATTTCAATTCTACCTCTAGCATCTGCATAAAGGATTCTTGCTTGTGAGCCAACAACCAAATTATTTTGTTGGGCTTGCTTAATCCATAATAAATTATCATTTAATTGTTTTGTTATATTTGGTGGCGCGGTTTCTAGAAGTAGCTCTAGAGTTTTTTGGGCTATTAAGTCAGTTTTCTTTAAATCTATTGGATCGCCAGAACTACATACCCAACGAAATGGGCCAAATCCGTAATCAAAGCACATTGGCCCCATAATGTCTTGGACATATGATTGGTATTTAAATTGGCCATTGTCTTTAACGATATCAGCGCCTGCTCGACTTGCTTCTAACAAAAAAGCATTTCCATAATCAAAAAAATACATTCCGTTTGCGGTTAATTGATTAATAGCCGCAACTTGTCTGATAAGACTTTCTTTAACATATTGTTTGAATTTTTCAGGATTTTCCGCAATTAATTTATTAGATTCTTCAAAAGTTAAGTTAACTGGGTAGTATCCTCCAGACCATGGATTATGTAGAGATGTTTGATCAGAGCCAATTGCAACTTTTATATTATTTTTAGCTAAAAATTCCCACAAGTCTACAATGTTTCCTTGGTAGGCAATAGATACTGCTTCTTTGTCGCTGATTGCTTTTTCTATGCGAATTTTAAGGGAGTTCAAGTCAGCAAACACTTCATCAACCCAACCTTGAGAATGGCGTTTACTGATAACTGCTGGATTTATTTCTGCAATAACTCCAATAGCGCCACAAATCACTGCGGCTTTGGCTTGAGCCCCAGACATACCACCTAGTCCTGATGAGACAAATAATTTTCCTGATAAACTTTCATCATTATTTTTGGATATTTTGCGCCCAGCATTTAATAAGGTTATGGTTGTACCATGGACAATTCCTTGTGGTCCTATATACATAAACGAGCCGGCAGTCATTTGTCCATATTGAGTGACTCCTAGAGCATTGTATTTTTCAAGATCTGCTGGTTTCGAGTAATTTGGAATCATCATGCCATTGGTGATTACAACTCGTGGAGCATTTGGGTGTGATGGAAATAATCCTAGCGGATGACCTGAGTACATTACAAGAGTTTGTTCATTCGTCATCTTCGCTAAATATTGCATACATAATAGGTATTGGGCCCAGTTTTGGAATACTGCGCCATTACCACCATAAGTTATTAACTCATGTGGATGTTGCGCAACGTTTGGATCAAGATTATTTTGAATCATCATCATTATAGCTTTTGCTTGGTCGCATTTGCCTGGATACTCATCAGCAGATCTTGCGTACATTGGATATTTGGGTCTAAATCTATACATGTAAATGCGTCCAAATTCAGCAAGCTCATCCGCAAACTCTTTGGCTAATATACTGTGTAATGATTTATCAAAATAACGTAGAGCATTACTTATCGCTAGTCTTTTTTCGTCTAGAGATAAGCAATCTTGTCTTTTAGGGGCATGATTAATAGAATTATCATATTCGGGCATTTCTGGTAGTGTTTGTGGAATACCTGCTAAAATATTTTTTTGAAAGTCATTCATTTTAAGTTCCTAATGTTATATATCACCAAACAATGCTTGCATTATACTTATTGTACTAATAGCTGCGGTTTCAGTACGCAAAATTCGCGGCCCTAGGTTAATAGGTTTAAAGTTAAAGTTTTCTGCTAATGTTATTTCCTTATTACTAAATCCGCCTTCTGGTCCGATTAATACGGTGATTTCTTGGCTAATATTTGGATAGTCGTGCCAAGACATTGTAGCATCAGGATATAATATAAATTTATGAGTAGTATTACACATTTCTAAAAAACTGTTAAATTTACATGGCTCTTCAATAGTCGGAATAAAATTACGCCCACATTGCTCACAGGCTGAAATTGCTTGGTCTTGCCATTGTTTTTGTTTTTTAGTAAGGCGTTCAACGTTAATATTTACATTGCAACGTTCACTTAAGATAGGGATTATGTTTGTAACGCCAAGTTCAACTGATTTTTGAACCACAAAATCCATTTTATCACCTTTAGATATTCCTTGTGCTAGGTGAATATATAAGTTAGATTCACGGCTAAGCTGTTGGATTTTTTGAATTTCCACATAAACTTCACGTTTGTTTATGGTTACAATTTTCGCATTGTATTCGTAATTAATTCCGTTAAATAAAGTAACATAGTCACCAACTTTCATACGTAGAACTCGTCCTACGTGTTGACTTGCTGTTGCCGATAGAGGGATAATTTCATCTAGTGTAAATTCACCTGGTTGATATATACGTGTTAGTCGCATGATATAATATTAGGTTATACAAGTTTTGGTTTATAATACCGCATTGGTAGCAAATGTTAATAGGTAGGTTGAGATTTAATGAATAAATATAGAATTGAAACAGATAGTATGGGTGAGATTAAAGTCGCGGCAGATAGATATTGGGGCGCCCAAACAGAACGATCTCTGCATCATTTTAATATCGGTAAAGATATTATCCCTATAGAAGTAGTACATGCATTAGCAATCTTAAAAAAAGGCGCTGCTCTTGCAAATTGTGAATTAGGTACTCTTGCTAAGGATAAAATGGAGTTAATTACTAAAGCTGCTGATGAAGTTATTGCAGGTAAGCTAGATTCTCATTTCCCTTTACATGTTTGGCAGACAGGTAGTGGTACTCAGTCAAATATGAACATGAATGAAGTGATTTCAAATCGTGCTATTGAAATCGCTGGGGGAGTGCTTGGTAGTAAGACGCCAATTCATCCTAATGATGACGTAAATAAATCTCAATCCTCTAATGATACTTTTCCAACAGCAATGCATATTGCTGTTAGCATTGCCATGCGTGAAAAATTAGTTCCTGCGGTTAAATGTTTACGTGATGGTTTATTTGCAAAGATGCAAGAGTATTCTTCCGTTGTAAAAATAGGTCGTACTCATTTACAGGATGCCGTACCTATTACACTTGGACAAGAATTTTCTGGTTACGTCGCGCAACTGGATGCATGTCTTGCTAGATTTGATAAAGTATTGCCAGAGTTGTATGAGTTAGCTTTGGGTGGGACTGCTGTTGGAACCGGGTTAAATACTCATCCTAAGTTTGCGGAAAAATCAGCACAGCATATTGCTAATATTACTGGGTTACCCTTTGTTTCTGCGAAGAACAAATTTATGGAATTAGCAGCTCATGAGCCGTTAGTTATGGCACATGGTGCATTAAAGACATTAGCTTGTGCTTTGATGAAAATAGCTAATGATTTGCGTTGGCTTGGTTCTGGTCCGCGTTGTGGAATAGGGGAGTTACAATTACCTGCTAATGAACCAGGATCATCAATTATGCCAGGTAAAGTAAATCCAACTCAAGCAGAAGCAATGACAATGGTAGCAGCGCAAGTTATGGGTAATGATAGTACCGTAGGTTTTGCTGCGAGTCAGGGTAATTTTGAATTAAATGTATTTAAACCAGTTATAATATTTAATGTATTGCATTCATTAAACTTAATGGCGGATACTTGTCATTCTTTCCAAGAGTTTTGTGTGTCTGGCTTAACGATAAATAGGCAAGTAATAGATGGTTATTTGCATAACTCTTTGATGTTAGTTACCGCTTTAAATCCACATATTGGTTATGATAAGGCAGCAGCTATTGCTAAAAAAGCTTATAAAGATGGTTCTTCTTTAAAGGAGGCAGCAATTGCTCTTGGTATTTTAACAGCTGAAGAGTTTGATAAGTATGTTAAGCCTGAAGAAATGACGGAGCCTAGGGCCTAACAGATGCAAAAAACTATTAAAAGCTTTGTGTTACGTGCGGGTAAAATGACCGCACGTCAGAAACACGGTTTAACTAATTTGTTAAACAACTATGAGTTGCCTTTGAGTGAGCAGGCTTGGGATTTTGCACAAGTTTTTGCTAATGAGCATGAGGTTGTCGTTGAAATCGGTTTTGGAATGGGTCGTTCGCTATTTGAGATGGCTAGCGCTAGGCCACAGGATAATTTTATAGGTATAGAAGTTCACCTTGCTGGTCTTGGTAGTTTAGCTGCAGATTTACATGAAAATAATATAAATAATGTTAAAATTGCGAATTTAGATGCTCGGCAAGTTTTTGAGAATAATATTCCTAAAAATTCATTATCTGGTATTAATATTTTTTTTCCAGATCCATGGCCTAAGAAAAAACATCACAAGCGTCGCTTAATACAAAAAGAATTTGTTAAGGTATTGGTAGATAGACTTAAACCAGGAGGTGTTTTGCATTGCGCCACTGATTGGAAGGACTATGCTGAGCATATTTTAGAAGTTTTACAAGCAGAACCATTACTAAAGAATTTAAGTGAAAGTTCAGATTATATAAATCGTCCTACGTCAAGGCCTATGACAAAGTTTGAGCAGAGAGGTATTAGGCTTGGTCATGGAGTTTGGGATTTACAGTTTGTAAAAATATGAGTTTTTACTTCTTAGACTTGCTTAAAATTGTAATTACTCATAAAATCCTATATTTCTTAAAGTAAAATACTGGAGTTTACATGGGCTGGAATGAGCCAGGCAAAGGAAAGGATCCTTTTGGAGGCAAAAATCAACCGCCAGATTTGGATGAAGCATTAAAAAAATTGCAATCACTTTTAAAAAAACGGCTCTTAGGATCCACCCGCAAAAAATCTAAAAAGAATGAGATTGATAATGGTGGTGGAGCTTTAGCAGGATTGTTTTTAGCTGTTGCAATTATTCTTTGGGGGTTATCAGGAATATTTATTCTTGGACCAGCCGAAGAGGCAGTAATTTTGCGATTTGGCAAGTACGTTAAGACAGTTGGTTCTGGGCCGCATTGGATTCCACGTTTTATATGTTCAAAGACCGTGAAAAATGTAGATCGAGTTTTAGATTATTCTTATTCAGCACAAATGCTTACCAAGGATGAAAATTTGGTTTCGGTTTCAGTCGCTGTGCAATATCGTATTGGTGATTTGTATGATTATTTGTTTAGTGTTGTAGATCCTGAAGAAAGTTTGCGTCAAGCAACATCTAGTGCTTTGCGTCAAGTTGTTGGTACCACAACTTTAGATCAGTTAATTACTGAAGGTAGAGATGCATGGGGCACAGATATGCAAGAATCTTTAATTAAAATTCTTGATTATTATAAAGTTGGGATCAAAATAGTTAACGTATCTCCGCAACCAGCAAGAGCCCCAGAAAATGTGCAAGATGCCTTTGATGATGCGATTAAAGCTCAAGAAGATGAAAAGCGTTTTAAAGAGCAAGCAAGAGCATATGCAGCTAAGGTTGTTCCTATTGCGGAAGGTAATGCAAAGAGAGTTTTAGCTGAAGCAAATGCAAGTGCTGAACAAGTTGTGTTACATGCAAAAGGTGAGACGGCGGAATTCTTGGCTTTGCTTCCCGAGTATCGTAAATCTCCATATATAATGCAAGAGAGGTTGTATCTAGATGCTATGCAAACTATTTTGAGCCAAACAACGAAAGTTGTTGTCGATGGTAAGTCTGGTAATATGCTTTATTTACCTTTGGATAAAATTATGCAAGAACCTGTAAAATCTCTTGCAAAGATTGGGAAAGGGCCATTGCTTCCTGAAAATTATCAACGTAGTAATAATGATAGTAGTGATTTGATAACGGATGGTCGGGTAAGTACTCGTTCTTCTGAGCGTCCAGGGAGGAATTAGTTATGAAATTTAATAAGGCGATGATATTATCAATAGCTATCTTTATTTTATTATTTATAAGTTCATGTGTATTTACTATCACCCAAGGTAGTCATGCAATTATTCTGCGTCTTGGTAAACTCGTGACTAAAAATGGTGATATTTTAGTTTTAAGCCCAGGATTGCATTTAAAAATGCCATTTATAGATACAGCGCGAGTGTTTGATACGCGCATTCAAACATTGGATATAAAATCTTCACGGATCGTTACAAAAGAGAAAAAAGATGTGATGGTTGATTATTATGTTAAGTGGCGTATTGAAAGTTTAGCTAACTATTTTAAATCTACTGGTGGTAATGAGTTTAAAGCTGAAACATTACTTGAACAACAGCTAAATACATTGCTGCGCGCTGAATTTGGCAAACGCACTATATCTGAAGTTGTAACAGGTGGACGTGATGATATTATGAGTGTGCTGCGTGATAAGGCGGAAGTACAGGCTGGGCAGTTAGGATTACATGTAGTTGATGTTAGAATTAAAGGTATTGAATTACCTGCTAATACTAGCAATGCTATTTTTCAGCGTATGCGTGCGGATATGCAAAAAATTGCTAACCGTCATCGTGCAGATGGCCAAGCTAGTGCCGAAGCCATACAGGCTGATGCAGATGCTAAAGTTGTTGTACTGCTTGCTAAAGCGCGTAGTCAAGGTAAGTCTATCCTTGCGGATGGTCAGGCTAGAGCAGCAGAAATATATACTAATGCTTTTGGGCAAGATAAAGAATTCTTTTCTTTCTATATGAGTTTAAACTCTTATCTAAACAGTTTTAATGATAAGAGTGATATGATGATACTTGACCAGAATAGCGCATTTTTTGACTACTTTAGGCGTGGGCCTAGTAGAAAATACGATGCTCAGTAATTTGTTTTATCTTTATTTATGAGAGAGTTATGTCTAAAAATATTGTAGTTGTTGGTACCCAGTGGGGGGATGAAGGTAAAGGTAAGATTGTTGACTTGTTAACCAGTGGGGCAAAAGCAGTTGTGCGTTATCAAGGCGGGCATAATGCTGGCCATACTCTAAAAATTAATAATGAAAAGACAATTTTACGTTTAATACCATCAGGAATTTTACATAAATCTGTTAATTGTTATATAGGTAATGGAGTTGTGGTTTCTCCTGAAGCATTACTTATAGAAATTCAGGAATTGGAATCTAAGGGCATTGATGTTAGAAGTAGGTTGAAAATTAGCCGTGCTTGTCCATTAATATTACCATTTCATATTGCATTAGATAAAGCTCGTGAGGCGCATAAAGAAGGTAGGGCAATTGGGACAACTGGGCGAGGAATTGGTCCTGCTTATGAAGACAAAGTTGCAAGAAGAGCTATAAAAATAAGTGATCTATTATATAAAGATAGATTTGCTAGTAAATTATCGGAGCTCTTAGATTACCATAACTTTGTATTAACTAATTATTATTCACAAAAAGCTGTAGACGAGCAACAAATATTAGATAAGTTTGATGAGTGGTCGCAGCAAATTACCCCTATGATTGCTGATACTACTTCATTGCTACATGAACATCGTAAACGTGGCGATGTTATTTTATTTGAAGGAGCCCAAGGCGTATATTTAGATATAGATCATGGAACTTATCCATTTGTAACCTCGTCAAATACATGTATAGGAAGTGTGACAAATGGTGGTGGTTTTGGGCCTAGGTATATTGATTACGTATTAGGTATTACGAAAGCATATACTACTAGAGTTGGTGCAGGACCATTTCCAACAGAATTATTTGATAAAGTCGGTCAACATTTAGGCGAAAAAGGGAATGAGTTTGGAGCGGTAACAGGTCGTGCACGGCGTTGTGGATGGTTTGACGCTGTACTTCTTAAACGCTCTATAGAGTTAAATAGTATTACTGGTATTTGTTTGACTAAACTAGATGTTCTTGATGGTTTAGATACAATAAAAATAGCAACATCTTATAAGACAGCAAATGGGGATATAATTAATTATCCTCCTCAAGACGCAGAAGACTACATAGGATTACAGCCAATTTATGAAGAGTTACCAGGCTGGAGTGAGTCTACTGAAAATCTAACAGATTTAGCTAAACTTCCAAGCAATGCTAAGCAATATATAAAACGTCTTGAAGAAGTGCTTGGAGTAAAAGTGGTTATGTTGTCAACAGGACCAGAACGGAATTCTACGATACATATTGAACCGTTATAGGAAAACAATGACAATGTGGCCGGACTCGATTGTTTAATAATCGAGTCCGGCCACATTCTATTCTCCCTAAGTAAAAGATATTGTACTATTCTTAATAGATATTCAATAACTTATACTTGAGGCTAGATAAACATGGAACTTGTTGTTGATAATGTGCCGTTTGCTTCTCTTTTTGAACCATTGGATTTGGGATTTACACAGATTAAAAATCGTTTGGTTATGGGAAGTATCTATACTGGGCTTGAAGAAAATAGTTCAAACTTGCAACGTTTGGCGCAATTTTATTCGCAACGAGCTCAAGCTGAAGTTGGTTTAATTATTACTGGTGGTTTTGCTCCTGACAGAGCTGGGCGCATGCGTTTGTCATCCGCAAAACTTACCCAAATTTCCGAATGTAGATCTCATCTTGAAGTAACAAAAGCAGTTCATGATGCTGGAAGCAAAATATTATTGCAAATATTACATGCTGGACGTTATGGTGAACATCCATTTATTGTTGCACCAAGTAAAATTAGATCCCCAATTACAAATTATACTCCATGGGAAATGAGTGCGAATCGTATTTATAAAACCATTAATCATTATGTTAGGTGCGCTAATTTGGCACAAACAGCAGGTTATGATGGTATAGAAATAATGGGGGGATTGGGTTATTTAATCAATCAGTTTTTAGTAAAAGCAACTAACAAACGTCATGATGAGTGGGGCGGTACTTTGCGTAATCGGATGCGTTTTCCACTTGAGATAATTAGACAGATCCGCGCAGCTGTTGGAGAAAACTTTATTATTTGCATGCGTATTTCTACTTTAGATCTAATTAATAATGGAGGAAGTTGGTCTGATGTAGAAAAATTTGCTAAGGCATGTGTTAACGCCGGGGTGAATTTGCTGAATATCAGTATCGGTTGGCAAGAAAGTAAAGTTCCTATTTTGACAGGAGAGGTGCCACATGCTGCTTTTGCAACGATCGGTAAAAAAATAAAAGATTCAGTTACAGTGCCAGTTCTTACTGGTATTAGAATAAATACTCCTGAGATTGCCAATCAGATTATTACAAATGGATGTGGCGATATGGTTGTTATGACTCGGCCATATTTAGCTGATCCTGAGTTTGCAAAAAAAACTAAACTTGGTGAAGATTTTGCAATAAATACATGTATAGCTTGTAATCAGGCTTGTGTTAGAAAATTTTATTATAACAAAACATCTTCTTGTACAGTAAATCCCAGAGCTTGTCATGAGACAAAGTTAGTTTATACAGCTACAAGCAATCAGAAATGGATTGCTGTTGTAGGTGGTGGAATGGCTGGTCTTGCGTATGCTGCTGTTGCAGCCGAACGTGGCCATAAAGTAACTTTATTTGAGAAGCAAAACTTACTTGGTGGGCAATTTAATTTAGCCAAAAAAATTCCAGGTAAAGAAGAGTATCAGAAAAGTATTGATTACTATACTTATCAATTGAATAAGTTTGAAGTTGAAGTTTTTTTGCAGATAGAACCATCTTTAGCTACGTTGCAAGAATTTGATGAAGTAGTAATAGCAACTGGAGTAAAACCAAGGATTCCTGATATACCAGGTATTAATAGTAAAATGGTTATAGATTATTCTGAGTTGTTGCAAGGCACGCGTAAAGCTAAGCAAAAAGTAGCTATTCTAGGTGCTGGTGGCATAGGTTTTGATGTTGCAAAGTGGCTAACTAAAACGAATATTAATTATTATAAAAAGTGGGGTGTGGACTTATCCTTGTCTTCTCCTGGTGGAATTTCAGAAAAATGTCATTTTATACCAAAACGTCAGGTTTATTTGTTAAGTGAAAAGAAAGAATACAGCTTAAGTAATTTAGAAGCACTGAAAAGTATCAGTTTAAAAAACGAACAAATACAAACAATGTTTGCAGTAAAATATCAAAAAATAGATGCAGATGGTTTACATATTAAAGTTAATGGTATTACAAATATTTTAGATGTTGATACTATTGTTCTTTGTACTGGACAAACATCTGTTCAAAGTTATTATTCTGATTTAAAAGCAGCAGGCTGTAATGTATCCTTAATAGGAGGCGCATTTAGCCCACTTGAGCATGATGTAACCCATGCAATAAATCAGGCATCACGTTTAGCTGCTCTTTAACTTATAAAACGCATCTTAAAAGATTGTAACGATAAAAATAGTGTTTTATAAATTTGATTTGATTAAACAAAAAATAGAAAAAACGTGCATTATTGTTAAAATCTTGGTATCATGTTGGCCAGTTTTTGCCTATATTTATGGCAAATTTATTTAATCAGGATATTTATGACCACACAGCTTAATACTTTTGTAGGTTTGGGTTTATCTGAAGGTTTATTACAAGCTATAGAAGGTTTGGGATTTGTAAATCCTTCACCTATTCAGGCTCAAACTATACCTTGGATGTTGCAAAACCGAGATGTAGTTGCACTTGCACAAACGGGTACTGGAAAAACCGCAGCGTTTGGATTACCTATTTTGCAAAATTTAGATAAAAATATTAATCAACCAGTAGCTTTGATTTTAGCTCCAACTCGTGAACTAGCAATTCAGGTAGGTGAGCATATTGAAAAGCTAGGGGTAAATTATAAAGATGCTTCTTTAGTTACGGTATTGTGTGGTGGTCAAGATTATCGCCCGCAGCTTAAAAAATTACGTTCTGGAACTAGAATAGTTGTTGGTACTCCTGGACGAGTTTTGGATCATATTGAACGAGGTTCATTAAAACTTGATGCTTTACAAACATTCGTTTTAGATGAAGCTGATGAAATGTTACGTATGGGCTTTATTGAGGATGTTGAGAGAGTTCTTGAAAGTATTCCTCAAAATAAGCAAATAGCATTATTTTCGGCGACTATGCCAGATAGAATAAGAAAAATCGCAAAGCGTTATATTAAAGATCCTGTAACAGTCGAGATACAGGCTAAAACTAAAACGGTGCAAGCAATAGAGCAGAGCTTTTTATTTGCCTCAGAAGGACAAAAGCTTAATGCATTATTACGTGTTTTAGAGGTTGAAAAACACCAAGGCGTTATTGTATTTGTTAAAACTAAAACTAAAACCGAAGAAGTAGCGCGTGAATTAATTTCCCAAGGATGCAATGCTATGGCTATTCATGGTGATATTAGCCAGTCTTTACGGGAAAAAATTATTTTACAATTTAAGCAGGGTTTGATTGATGTTCTAGTAGCAACAGATGTTGCTGCGCGTGGATTAGACGTTGAGCGAGTTAGTCATGTTATTAACTATGATATGGCGCAAGATTGTGAGACATACGTACATAGAATTGGTAGAACTGGTCGCGCTGGACGTAGTGGTACGACTATTTTATTTGTAACGCCTAAAGAATCACGTATGTTAAACGTTATAGAGCGTCATACCAAAGCTAAAATTACAAAAATACAGATTCCTAGTGATGATGCTATAAACCAAGCACGCAAACAAAGGTTTATAGAAAATGTTAAACAACGTTTGCAAAATACGGAACTTAACGATTATAAGAAGCTAATAGCTAAGTTTTTACAAGAAAATCCAGATGTAGAAGAATTAGATATAGCAGCTGCATTAGCGCTAATGGTAAATAATGATAAATCTTTAAGCATGGATTTACCGCCTGTTAATAATAATGATGAGAAATTTTCAAAGCCTAGAGCAAAATCTAACAGAAATAATACGGAAGGTAGGAAATTTGGTGGTAATAACAATGAGAGTTCTAAATTATACCGCGTAGATGTTGGGCGTAAGCATGGAGTAAAGGCTGGTAATATAGTTGGGGCTATAGCTAATGAATCAGGGATTAATAGTAATCAAATAACATCTTTGCAAATACATGACTATCATTCAACTGTTAAATTACCTAAAAATTTAACCAAAGAAAAAATGCGCGCTTTGACTAGAGCCTGGGTGTGTGGTAGACAATTAAACTTGAGCGCAGTTAATGGTTAGAGGTTTTTAATGTTTAAGAAAGGATGTTTGATTTTTGCTATTTTATTGGTTTTCTTCTCTAATGCTTATGCTAAACAGTTAGATAAATTTGTAGTGTTTGGTGATAGTTTATCTGACAATGGAAACCTTTATGAATATTTAAAACATCAACTCCCTCCGTCACCCCCTTATTTTGAAGGTAGATTTTGTAATGGATATGTATGGGTTGAGCAGTTAGCTAAGGCATATTATCCAGATACTTGGAAGCAGCATATTTTAAATTATGCATTTGGTGGTGCTGGAGTTTCTTGGTCATTAGACGATAAACGTTCTAGTGATGATGAAGTTTTGTTTTCGCTTGGACGAGAGATCGATAGTTATTTATTGGCTCATCAGGATAAGGCTTCTCCTAATAGTTTGTTTTCAGTATGGATTGGAGCAAATAATTATATTGCAGATCATTACGATCCAGAAAAGATTGCAGCTGGGGTAAATAAGGGAATTCGTAATAGTTTAGAACTTTTGGCTATAAAAGGAGCCAAGCATGTTTTAGTTATAACTCTACCTGATATGGGTAAGTCTCCTGCGGCACGCATGATATATTCTGAAAAAGAATTAAGTTTGTGTACTAAATTTCATAATGAAGGTTTGCGTGATACGGTTGTATATTTAACCAATAAATACCCAGATGTGCAGTGGATTTTATTTGATGCAGAGACAGTTTTTGCTGATGCTTTAACCACGCCTGAAAAATATGGATTTACTAATATTACAGATACTTGTTATCAATCTTTAGTTAATTCTATTATTTCTGAAGGAGAAGATAAGCAGTTTATTTTGAAAATGTCTGCTAGTTTAATTGAAAATTCTCAATTAGCTAAAGACGCATGTCAAGGATATTTCTTTTTTGACCCGGTTCACCCAACCGCATTAACTCATACTATTATGGCTAATATGTTAAGAGAAGTATTCCAAAATAGTAAGCTAGATTTTGGGTAAATTATTTACCATCCTTTGGCGCGACAAATTTGTTCATATGCTTTGCTGATGCGGCTGGTTTTTTCATTGGCCTTTTTAATTTCTTGTTCGCTTGCGCCTTTAGCGATTAGTTTGTCAGGGTGGTTTTGGCTTATTAGCTTACGATATGCTCGCTTGACTTGCTCTTTATTCGCGCTACTTTGTAATCCTAAAATAGTGTAACAATCGTTTATAGTTGTTTGTGGTTGATGCCAGCTGCGGTTTCTTGATGAGTCTTGATTTTGTTGTTGATTAGTTCCATGGCTACGGTATTCTTTTTGTCGTGTATTGTACCAATTATATTCGTATTCGAATCCAGATTGTCTTTGAATTGGGGCCATGCCTAAGCTTACTAGGATGTTGTTTAGGATATCTAATTTTTCAATAGTTGCCCCAGTTTGTTTAATGAAACTATACTGTGTATCAATAAATAGTCGAACTAAAGCTGGCTTATCATTTATTGATTTTTGTAGTTTATGTAATATTTTGTATAAATCAAAGTTTTTATCTTTGCCTTGATTGAATAACTTTTGAGCTAATTTTTTTTGTTTTACGTTTAAACGCATTTTTAACATAATATCACTAGCGCAACTTATATCTAATTGCGAAACTTGGCCGTCACTTTTGGCAATATGACCTAATATGACGAACAATGCTTCAAAAAATGTGTTTTTAACCTCTGGATTTTTTTCAATATTAAAATGCCAAAATGGATTGGAGAAATGTTCAACCAAACCATTGTCAAAAAAATTACCAATCAAAAGTCCAAAAATTGCGCCAATTGGGCCTGCGATTAGAAATCCAAAAAATGCTCCAATCATTTTGCCCCACCAGACTTTTTGGGTGAAATATTGCCTTAACTCCATTTTGCCTCAAGTTTATTAGGATTAAATAGGATTATACCATTTGCTAAAGCATATACCCAACACATTCTAAAAACCTTAGAAGGTTAGAAGTATCTTGGGTATAATGCAAATTATGTTTATAATCCTAGAAAAATAGTGCATAGGAGTTTTTTAGAATGCGCAGGTTCTATTCATTGGTATTATATTTATTAACGCCGTTAATTATAATAAGGCTATTTTTGCGTAGTAGAAAAAATAATAGTTATCGTAAGCGTATTTTAGAGCGGTTTTCGATTGGTAAAAATTTACCAAAAAACGTGGATATATGGTTGCATGCTGTATCTTTAGGTGAAGTGGTTGCAGCAACCCCGTTAATTGAAGAATTTCTAAAAGAAACCAAAATAGTTTTAGTAACTACTATGACTCCGGCTGGTTCAAAGCAAGTTATAAATAAATTTGGTGATAAGGTTCAACATCAATATATTCCTTATGACTTGCCATGTTGTTTAAAAAAATTTTTTAAAAGGATAAATGCAAAAGTTGGTGTGATTTTAGAAACAGAAATTTGGCCTAATATGATTTATTTTGGCCATAAGTTTGGGGTTAAGATGTGTCTTGTGAATGCGAGAATTTCTGATAAAGCATTTAAACAATACAAAAAAACAGGTAATTTTTTTAGGTCTACTTTAAATAAATTTACATTTATTGCCGCGCAAAGTGAAATAGACGCAGAAAGATATAAAAAATTAGGTGCAAGCTCTGATTTAGTAACCGTTATAGGTAATATTAAATTTGATATTCAACATCCAGGTACGAAATTGCAGGATTTTTCAAGTATCAAGGATATATGGGGGAAGAATCGTCCGGTTTTTATTGCCGCAAGTACGCATGATAATGAAGAAATGCAATTATTATCAAATTTTAAAAAATTAAAAAACTTTATTCCAGAAATTATATTACTTATTGCTCCAAGACATATAGAGAGATCTCAGAACATTTATGAGTTAAGTAAAAAATATAATTTTAATACGGGCTTGCGCAGCCAAATATCGACTATTTCTGAAAAATCTGAAGTAATTGTATTAGATTCAATTGGTGAGCTTTTAGGTTTTTATAAATTAAGTGATTATGCATTTGTTGGTGGGAGTCTAGTGCCAATAGGTGGGCATAATGTTCTTGAGCCTATATTAATGGGTGTACCAGTTTTTTGTGGGCCTTTTATGCAGAATTCAAAGGCAATATGTGATGAATTACAAGCAGCTAATGCAATAGTAATAGCTGAAGATGTCGATTCTCTTTTAAGTAATATCATTGAAATGTCAACGGATGATTTAGTGAAAAAACGTCAAATTGAAAATGCCACACAAGTTTTAGAATCTAATCGTGGTTGTTTGGCAAAGTATTATGAGAAAATTATGGAGCTAAGTTAGGGAAGTTTTGCAGGTTTAAATTTGGAGGTTCCGAAGAGGTCTGCTGAAATTTTTATATGTTTGACTTTTTATAATCATAACTCTTTGTAAAGCGCCAAACTTAGATGTTTAGATTTTATATTGCGCATTTAGGTGTAGTGGTTATGTTTAAGAGAGTTAGCAAAACTTACTGGACTTTAGCCATTTTTATAAAATTAACTAATAACTCGTCTTTGCTTCACTTTGTTCGCAAAGACGGCATATTTAGACCCGTTTTAAAAAATAGCCAAAGTCCAGAACTTTAAGAATGCAAACAAATAAGTTAATATATTTTGATTTAAATATTAGGGGTTTTATTATGACGTTTGTTGTTACGGATGGTTGTATTAAGTGTAAGTATACTGATTGTGTTGAAGTTTGTCCGGTTGATTGTTTTTATGAAGGACCTAATTTTTTAGTAATTCATCCGGATGAGTGTATTGATTGCGCATTATGCGAACCAGAATGCCCGATTAATGCTATTGTTTCGGAAGATGATTTAACTGATGATCAGCAACAGTTTTTACAAATTAATGCCGAATTAGCTAATGAGTGGCCTAATATTACTGAGAAAAAAGATGCGCCTGCTGATGCTGCTGACTGGGAAGGTGTTGCGAATAAAATCGATCATCTTGAACGAGAGTGGAAAAAATAGAAAATAATAATGATTTAGCATGGCTTAGTAAGAGAGCTCTTAGTATTGATGGTAGCTTAAGTCATGCTATTGCTGGATTTGTTGTGCGTGAGCCACAAGTTAATTTGGCAGAAGCGATAGCTTTAGCAATTCAAGAAAAAGAGACTTTAGTTGCAGAAGCAGGTACTGGCACCGGTAAAACTTTTGCTTATCTTATTCCTGCAATTTTAAGTGCAAAAAAAATA
>JAUIBC010000115.1 GCA_030427555.1 Gammaproteobacteria bacterium
CGTTAATATTAGCCGTAATGAATACATTTTATTGATGATTAAGTAAGTTAAGATGAGTATGTCTCTTGCTTACTGTTTCTATATTTGTCACGCCAAAATTAGAATGTTCCGCAGTAACCACTAATATCGAGCACTCTAATTGATTTAAAAGATAAAATCGCATTTAGAAAAAGATCAATTATTAGCTCAATGTTAATTTATAAACATCCTTGTTAAATTAAGGTTACATTGGCGTAAATACATGATAAAATTACCGGGTTTTTGGATATTATAGACGAGCCATGGGATTAGCTAGTACCCTTACAAGCTTCGCGCCAATATACCTCAAAGTCCAATAACAATTTAAATTTTTTTAGTTATGTTACTGAGTTTAAAATGATTATTCATTTAACAAAAGAAGAGTTAGATTATTTGCATGAAGCTATTAATGTTTGGCATGCTGAAGCCTCGGATTACATTAAAAAACTGAAAAAGTTTAAAAATCCATCTCCTTATTATAGCTATTCTCTTCCTACATGCATTGAGTACACCGAGATGGAGATTAATAATGTTAAATCATTGACGACGTCTATGGATGCTGATTGGAAAAATAATAAAGGTGAAATTAATCTAGAGCATTATAGCGAACTGTTCTTCAAATATTCTGCTCATAACAATAAACGAGAAACTCCACTTTTTTTAAGTATTAAAGCAAAAGTTTTAGACGCAAGACGAAGAATTAACGCAGAATCACAAGTAAACAGCATCTGCCCAGTCTCAAAAAAAGAAAAATCAGATCTTAACGAGAAGAAGATTGACTGTTCGAATAATATTTCTTGTGAACCAAGTTCATCATCTTCAAAAACGAAACGAAGAATTAACGAAGGATTACAAGCAAACAGCATCTACCAGGTCTCAAAAAAACCAAGATCGGATCACAAGAAGAAAAATAAGAAGACTGATTGTTCGAATAATGTTTCTTGTGGGCCAAGTTCATCATCTTAGATTGTAGCTCAGAGTTGATGACATGACAGATTACTCATCCAGAAAACTCGTGACTGTCAGGTAAAATCTGAGCCGCTATCAAAACACTTACACCAAGATACGAGAAGTGCCATTAATTTAAACCTCTAGCTTTTGTAATATATTAGTAATTTCTATGATTTTTTCGTTGTGATCTAGGTTGGTTAGGTTAAATTTAAGCTTGCTTGGGCCATCTAGTTTATAAATTTTACTATGTATTTGGATTAATTTTATTAATTCTGCTGTATCAATTTTTGGAGAGTCGGAAAACTCTATGTATCCATTGGTTTGGCTTGCTATGATTTTAACTATTCCAAGTTTAGTTGCATAAATTTTAAGTTCGGTCGCTGCAAATAAAAGTTTTACTTCTATTGGTAGCAATCCAAATCTATCTATTAGTTCAATTTTTAACTTATCCAAGTCTGAATTATGTTTGGCGTTTGCGATTCTTTTATACATAATTAACCTTTGATGTACGTCTGCAATATATTCTTCTGGTATGATTGCAGGAATCCTTAAGTCAATTTCTGCACCAAAGTTATTTGTGTATGATAGCTCAGGGGTTTTACCTTGTTTTAAGTCAGATACGGCTCTATCAAGCATTTCCATATATAGATTAAAGCCAATTGCATGCATGTTACCACTTTGATTTTTGCCTAATAACTCTCCAGCGCCACGTATTTCCATGTCTAAAGTTGCAAGTGTAAATCCTGCGCCTAGGTCATCATAAGTAACTATTGCCTCTAATCTTTTTTTAGAATCTTTGGTTAGGAGTTTTTCATTTGGTGTAAGTAGATATGCGTAAGCTTGGTGATGAGATCTGCCAACTCTACCACGTAATTGGTGCAATTGTGCTAGCCCAAATTTATCTGCTCTGTCTATAATTATGGTATTTGCGGTTGGAATATCTATACCTGTTTCTATAATGGTTGTACAGACTAAAACGTTAAATTTATGATGATAAAAGTCTGACATAATCCTTTCAAGCTCTGATTCGCGCATTTGTCCGTGGGCAATTTTAGCTTTGGCCTCTGGTACTAAGAAAGTTACTTCATGTAAAACATTTTCAATTGTATCGACGCTATTATGTAAGAAAAACACCTGACCACCACGTAAAATTTCACGTAGTATTGCCTCTTTAATGCTACTGTTTTGTCTAGTTTGCCAGAACGTTTTGATAGATAAACGTTTTGCTGGAGGAGATGCAATTAAAGAGATATCTCGTATTCCTGCCATTGATAAGTTTAATGTTCTAGGAATAGGGGTTGCGGTCATACATAATATATCCACTTCAGCGCGGAACTTTTTGATATGTTCTTTTTGTTTGACGCCAAATCTGTGTTCTTCATCAATTATTAGCAAGCCTAAGTTTTTGAATTTAATATCGTTTTGAATTAATTTATGCGTGCCAATAATTATATCAATTTTACCTTCTTGTAAGTATTTGCTAATTTGATTAGCTTCTTTTTGGCTACGAAATCTTGATAATAATTCTATCGTAATTGGAAAGTCGATAAAGCGCTCTTTAAAGTTATTAAAATGCTGATCGGCTAATAAAGTTGTTGGGGCAAGGACACATACTTGTTTGCCATTTTGTGCTGCCAAAAATGCGGCCCGCATAGCGACTTCTGTTTTACCAAAGCCAACATCGCCACAAATAAGTCTATCCATAGGTTTATCTGAAGTCATATCTTGGATAATCTCTTGAATAGCATTAGCTTGATCTGGCGTTTCAGTAAATAAAAACCCACTTGCAAAAAGCTGGTAGTCGCTAGAATTAAATTTGTATTTGTATCCTTTTTTAGCTTCTCGTTTTGCGTAAATTTCAAGTAATTCTATTGCTACATCATGTATTTTAGTAATAGCTTTATTTTTTTCTTTTTGCCATTGCTCGCTTCTAAGGTTATGTAGTGGGGCATGCTCACTATCTGCTCCTGTATAGCGACTTATTAAATGTAATGAGGTGACAGGCACATATATTTTGTCTTCCCCAGCATAGGAGATAGTTAAAAACTCAGTGCTGCTATCAGCAAAAGTTTGTAATCCTTGATATCTACCTACGCCATATTCAAGATGTACGACTGGCGCTCCAATTTGTAGCTCTACCAGATCGCGCACGATTGCATCTGGATCAATTATTTTAGATTTGCTTGTTTTACGTGGGGTAACTGTCTGTTCGCCAAATAGTTGCGATTCTACAATAATGCAAATATGCTCACTAATGATTTCAGTACCATAATTTAAAGGCCCAATTGTTATATTAAGTTGCGCATCGTCTTGTAAAAAGTCTTGCCATGAATTTGATTTTTTAGGATAAACAGAACTTTGTTTTAAAAGTTCTAGAAGCATTTCTTGGCGGCCAGCACTTTCTACTACTATTAAGTAGCGATTAGTCTTATTGCTAACATAATGAGCGAGTTTTGCAAGAGGAGAATTGTCTTTACGAGATACAGGTAATGCTTGAGCTTCATTTGTATTAAAATTTTGTCCACTTGGCAAAGGCTTGTGTTGCAAGCGAATTTGTTTATATTGGTTGGCTTTGGTAAATAACTCTGTCGGCGATAAGAAGCATTGTTTGGGGGTTAAAATTGGTCTATTTATGTCAGACTTTAATTGTTCATATCTTGACTCTATTTCAGCGTTAAATTTTTCAGCTGAGCTATTAATATCTTCAATTAAACATATATTGGCATTTTCTGGTAAATAATCGAAAATTGATGCTGTATCATTAAAAAATAATGGTAGATAATATTCAATACCACTTGCAAATTTACCAGA
Source organism: Gammaproteobacteria bacterium (assembly GCA_030427555.1). Classification (GTDB taxonomy): domain Bacteria; phylum Pseudomonadota; class Gammaproteobacteria; order Legionellales; family Legionellaceae; genus 2-12-FULL-35-11. The sequence goes on from JAUIBC010000115.1 coordinate 3,781, forward strand.
ACTTACGGTTTCATAAAGGCTGCAAGAGCTTGGATTTATATTGAATTGGCTGCGAAAATTATTCCTAAATAAAGTTATACTTTCGTTATTTAAAGGCATTTCTCTAGCTGGAAGAATACAAATCTCAGAAATTTTTTCAATTGTTTTTTGAGTGTCAGGATCAAAAGTACGTAATGTATCTATTTCATCATCAAATAATTCAATGCGCAAAGGTAGTCTTGAACCCATTGGAAAAACATCTATAATAGCGCCACGTACAGAAAACTCTCCATGTTCTAAAACGGTGTTTACACAATAATAACCAGAGTCTTCTAAGGTTGTTCTAAAATTATTGATATTTAATGAAGAGTCACATTTAAGGACTAAGCTGTTTTTATTAATAAATTCTTTGGGGCACAACTTATGCATAATTGTGCTTACAGCTGCAATAATAATTAAGTTACTAGCAGTTTGAATTGTATTTAATATTTTCAAGCGCTCTGAAATTATATCCTGATGAGGAGAAAAATTATCATATGGTAGAGTTTCCCAGTCAGGAAAGATTAAAATCTCAGGATTATCTTGAGATTTACCAGCAAAGAAAGATAACTCTAATGCTAGTTGATTTGCAGATTGATTATCTTGAGTGATAATCAATTTGACATTTGAGTCTTGTGTGCAATAGCGGGCTAAAGCTAAAGATAAGCTTGATCCATGAAGCTCGCCGAAGCGCGAAATTTTATTATTACTTTTGGGTATTACTAACATTACAAATATTCAGAAATTTAAATCTTGATGATTATACATTTACTTTGATCATTGCTCAAATTCTGAGATTAGGAATCAGATTAAGTAACTTGTAATTATACCCGCAATTAGTCCAAATAAATGTCCTTCCCAGGATACTCCTTTTTTACTAGGAAACACTGAGAAAAAAATACCAGCAAAATAGTAGATACATATAAATCCAAGGATGATTGCAGTAATTGTGCCTTGTTGGTATATATTACTTATTAATAGAGCCCAGTATCCTGTTATTACACTGCTTGCGCCAATATGTATGCCAGTTTTAGCAAATAACCAAGTCATAACTCCACTTATTAGTACTATATAAGTTGTTGTTATTAGATAATAATTTATACCATCTATTAATAAGAAATTACTTAAAACTATTAGCGGTATGGTATTGAAAAACAAATGATTAAAATCAGCATGTAAAAATGGAGCACAAAATATACCTGGAATGCCCAATAAATTTCGTGGAATAATTCCTAAGATAAATAGGTGCTTACCAAGGATTAAATTAATAAAAAATATTCCCCATACTACACTAAAAATATCTATTAAATATGAAGAGTTATTTTTTGTTTGAGCGATTATTTCAGCTAAGCTTG
>JAUIBC010000116.1 GCA_030427555.1 Gammaproteobacteria bacterium
AATTTAAAAATCAATTAGGTAATAATAAACGCTTAAATTTGATGATCATCCATTAAGTCATTATTTAAAAGCACCACAAAATATGATAAAATTTGACCAACTTTTCATTACGAATATTCTATTATGACGGCAACTACATTAGAAAGCCAAGCCAGTTTAAAATCAGGACTACTAAATGCATATTTTTTTCTAGGCTACGCCACATTTTACTCTAATAAAAAAAGCTTAAAAGACATACGGGACATGCCTAGGGTAAATTTATTCTTCCTATTTATCATGAACTTATTATATCGATGTTACGATTTTTCACTCAATTCTGCTTTTTTAGCATTATATGTAATTGGCAATTTTACTCGCGCAACCTTATATAATCTTATCTTTATTTTTGGCGGCTTTAAATCTGATAAAATATTTTATCTAGCTGGCAAGAACAATCAGTCAGCCATCAAATCTTTTCTTTTTATACTCTTTAATACAAGTGCATTTATAGCAGAACAAATTAATTTATTAATTGGTCTGTTTTTCCCGCATTTTATTCTCAAACGTTTAAAAGAAATAGATAAGTATTCCATTGAAAATAACGATTTATTTGAAAGCAAATATTTATATTACGTATATACAATAGGTTCATTTTTACAAAAACATAATCTCATTATGCTTAGCATGGTAGTTACATCGCTTCTTGCAGAACCAGTGGATGCAATAATGCAAGGAATGAGAATGAAAAAAGGCGTAGATAGTGCCTACCATGCTTATGGAGCTAATCCGCAAACATTAACTAATGAACAACTAAAAAGAACCCCGGTATTATGCTTACATGGCTATGCACATAACCAATCTGCCTTTGAACAATTATTATATGATGTTAATAAGCAAAATCCCAATCAACCAATGTTTACTGTAAATTTACCAGATATCGAAGCGTACACTGCGGATTATCTAGTTAAAGAAAAATTGAGGCAAGAAATTATTCAAAATAAAATTGCTGAAATAAGAGAATTATATAAAAATGAAGCTATTGAACCTATAATCATTGGTCACTCAGCAGGCGCAGATGCAGCAGCTATTCGTAAAAACTGGTTTCTATCAGGTGATCCATCATTAGAAAATTTTTTAAAAAATGAAGACACACATAATAAAAATGATATATCTTCCACTGCACAAATATATATATTAATGGGCCCCAATATACACAGCAATGATGCGAAGGATCAATATGTTAAAGCTGAATATGACGAAATATTATGTCTTGAAAGTGAGCAAAAACAAATTAAAGGAAAACCACCACTTGATAAAACTAAAATAAAAAAATCTCCTATTGGGCACTTAGGCATGTTAACCGATCCGTCAATAATAAATTTATGTATTTCTACCATTAATAATAACCAGGTTAGATTGCAACCATGATACACAAAAAAAACCAAATATAAATTCGATGATCATCTTCATACAAAATTCATATTGTGTTAATATTGGCCAATAATTATACCCTGGAGCTATGATGAAATTATCTGCTGTAGTTAACGCTTTTTTACTTTATTTACAACATAATAATGAACATTATGGAAATAATAGATATCCATCAATTTGGCTTGAAACACAGGCAAACGAATTTAAATATGCAATGACTTATGCAGAGAATACTCTTTCTGATTTAGAGTCTACGGATGACTATATTGATTACTTAAAAACAATACATAAAAATTGCGCGCAAAAAACATACAGTATAATTTTAGATGCAGGTCAATCGACTTTAATACAACAAGAAAAAGCTGGCTATTATCGAAAAGATGAATCTTTCAGCATGAAAACACCACCTTTATTTAATACAACTAATATTAAATCATTAGATTTTTTTCGTTCTGGAAGAATGCCAGCCATCTTAAATAAACGCCTTGAATTACTTGGATATAATCCATCTGAAATGACACTAAGTGAAAAAACAAAAGCTATACATGGAAAACCTGCCTGGCGAGAAGCTAATGATGTCATACAAATAGCCGAATATATCAAACAATTTGTCGGAATAAAAAATTGCTATTACTTTTTACGGGCTTACTACAAAATACATTTTTTACAAACGTCGGCACTAGATAACCCTAAGCATCTCTTGTTTGCAGCTCATTTGGTACAAGAAATACAAACCATAGGTAAATCTCTTAAGCTAAGATTTGATGAAACACGACTTACTTTAAATGCTAAAGAACAATTTGCTTATGATATGATATATATAACTTATCCTAATCCTAAACAAATTAAAAAGCTAATCGCAAATTTTATGAGTACGTTAGGTAAAGAGATAAAAGAGCTAGATTGGGAAAATAAAAAAGCTGTGGCGAACTTTTGTTATCAATCTTACTTGCGCTTTATTAATATTCATCCTTTTATGGATGCAAATTATAGAACATATACTATATTTATGAATGCTCTCTTATCTAAATATGGATATATGTATATTAATTTCCATGATATAAATTTAAAACAGATTTTATCTACACAATTTAATCAGCAAGAACCTAACGGAACTTTAGCATTAACTTATTTGGAATCTCTATTACAAAACACCTTAAGTACTGAACAAGCACCCTCAAATAGACACGCCACTTCTTTACCGGTATTTTTTAAACAATGTGGGCCTGATGATGCAAAAAACTATACTTGTGAATATTCAACATTTAAAATAATTTAAAATACCAATAAATTTATAAGCTACAAGATCTTTCCGCCATAAATGTATACATCATATATATATGACTTTAAGTGCAAACTCACTAGATGTAGTCTTAATATAATAAAGTTGGTTCGTAAGACCTGAAGAAATCAGTTGTGGTGAGCCGATGATTTCACCGATTGCATAAACATTTAAAATTTCATGAAAATTTGGCTTCACACTATATCCCGTAACATAACTTTAGCGAGAAAATTATCATAAAAGTGCTTTTTTGTGAAATATAAGTGAATGAATAAAAATTTATTTATTTTTATCGGTAAATTTAAAGAAATACAGTTAGTTATTCACTGCACACAAAAACCGCATGGCAACTTCATGCATCATAGTGCAAATTTAATTTTTGTAACCGTTTAATATCACCAGAAGCATACACTACACCATCAACAATTTCATTTGTTACGAAGTCAATAAAATAATTTTTCATAATTGCTTCAAGCTTAAACCTAAGGCGCTCGGCAAGAGCGCGACTCTTTTTATTATTAATAAATATTTTAATCTCAACACGTTTTGCTTTATATAGGATAAATGTTAGCCGAGTTAAAGCATTAACGGCTTCGGTCATATATCCATTTCCACATTGATGACTGGATTGCCAATAAGCTACCTCGAACCTTGGTACAAACCAATTAATACCTGCATACCAGATACAACCACAAAAAGTATTATCATGTTTAGTAAATATGCCAAAAAACATCATAAGCTTCCTAAGCCTCCTAACAAACAATGGTGCTCGCCAAAATGCAATATTGAGATATTTTAAAACTTCTTTGGCATGCAAATCTTTTAAATCTAATACTTCTTGTTTGGTTAATTGCTTACATTTAAGATATTTAGAATTATTAATAATAATATTAGATGCAATATCAAAAGTATCAGCAATGGTTCCATCAAAATCAAATATAATTGTTGGCATTATTTTATACGTAACCTATTATAACATTAACATATTTGATGATCATTCACTAATAGGAGTTCCTTGATGAAATATCATCTTCCACTCATTTTCTGATTTTTTACGCCAAATAGAAGATCTTATGGCAACTTTAGTTGGTGCTAAATTATCGTCTTTTATATTACTAATATAAGTTAACAAGACTACATCCTCGCCAATTATTTTTCCTAAAAACTCAGTGCCAGAACGAATAGATTTATCATTACTGGCTAACCACTCAATCACATCCTCTTTATTATACAATTTCGAACTTACACCAATTTCAAAAAATTCTTCATCTAGCAAAGATGCTAAACATTTTATCGATTCTGTTTTATCAAGCAAGCGCTTTTCTTGTGTAATCAGAAAGTTAATAATATCTTTGTGAGTTGTGAAGTGATTAGGCATATATTTCTCTTATTTTAATTTATTACAACTTTACTATATAACTTTACGTGCTAATAAATTTTAAATATAGCATTACCCACTAACATATAGACATTGGTTTTTGATATAATCCGAAAATTGTAACATGGATGTAATGTATATATGCCTTATAGTATAGATTTAAGAGAGCGAGCTGTTGCCGCCGTTAATAGTGGGATGCCCAAAACGAAAGTATGTAAATTATTCAATATTTGCAGACAAACCCTTTATAGTTGGCTTTTTTTGAAAAAAACAGAAGGCCACTTATCTCCAAAAACTGGTTATCAAAAAGGGCATAGTCATGGAATAAAGGACTTAGATAAATTTCGTAAGTTCGTAGATCTTCATGCTGATTACACACAAGAGGAAATAGCCGAACACTACTCTGTAGGCTCATCAACTATCGGTAGAGCAATGGAAAAAATAGGTTATTCTAGAAAAAAAAGAGTCAAACGTATTCTGAAAGGAACGAAGAAAAACGACAGTCTTACATAGAAGAAATCAAAAACTATGATTCTAAAAAAATAGTGTATGTTGATGAGTCAGGGATGAACGATAATGATTTTTGTCCCTATGCATATAGTGCCATTGGTACAAGATATTACGAAGCTCACCCAGGACATTATACAAAAAGAATAAGCATGATTGGCGGATTATGTAATAAGATTTTTATGGCGCCTTTCATGTTTGAAGGATATTGCAATACTACAGTATTTGAATTGTATATTGGAAATGTTTTAGTCCCCAAATTAGAGATTGGAATGATTGTAGTGATTGATAATGCAAGCTTCCATAAATCAACGAGGATAAAAAGCTTAATTGAAAACGCGGGAGCTAAACTTGTTTATTTACCACCTTATTCTCCTGATTTAAATCCAATAGAGCATTATTGGCATAAAATTAAAACTATTATTAGAAAAATGATGAGAGATAATAAAATATTGCTGGAAGAGGCTATGGTAAATACATTGATAAAAATGTCTACATGTTAGTGGGTAATGCTATATATAACATCATTATTATATATAATTTGA
>JAUIBC010000117.1 GCA_030427555.1 Gammaproteobacteria bacterium
CTTCGCCGCGCGCTCATTCGGACCGAGATCGATCACGCTCTCACCGTCGAGCGCGACATCGCCGGACGTCACCTCGTAACCATCGCGGCCCGCGAGCACATAGCCCAAGGTGCTTTTACCAGAGCCAGATGGACCTACTATAGCCAATCTATCCCCTTTCCCAACTTTCAAGTTTAACTCTCGTAAAACATCAACTTTATCATTATTATCAAGATACGTTTTACTAACATTTTCACAATTAATAATATAATCACTCATAATGCAGTGCCTCTGCTATAACTGTTTTTGAAGCGCGCCAAGCTGGATATATAGTTGCAATAAAACTCATTATTAATGACGCCAAGCTTACTTTACAAAGATCGGAAAAAAGTATCTTAGATGGCAAATAATCCACAAAATAAATACTTGAAGATAAAATATGCAACCCGAATAAAGATTGTAAGAAATTTACTATCGAGGTAGCATTGCTAGCGAGCAACAATCCTCCAATAATCCCTGCTAATGTACCAATAACACCCACCATCATTCCCTGCACAATAAAAATTCTAAGAATTGTGCCTGGACCTGCGCCTATGGTACGTAAAATAGCTATCTCAGATTGCTTGTCATTAACAACCATAACCAAAGACGATACAAGGTTAAAAGCTGCTACAGCAATAATTAATAACAAAATTAAAAACATCATAGTTTTTTCCATTTTAACTGCATGGAAAAAAGCACCAAAAGTATCCGTCCAATTTCCAACGTTAAACTTTTCATCTAATGCACGATATAATTCTAACGCCAACTGAGGAGCCTTATACACTTCATCTATTTTTATCTTAATTCCAGAAACTTCATTTGCAGAAAATTGCATTAATTTTTGCGCGTCTCTTATATTGATAAATGCTAGTTTGCTATCAAAATTGAACCCGGATCCAGCACTAAAAACTCCTTGAACAGTAAAGCGCTTAAATCTTGGTTCCATTCCTGCCATTGTAACCGTGGCCTTAGGGATCATGATAGTTATTTTATCTCCCAACATAACTCCAAGATTATCAGCAAGACCTCTACCCAGAATAATCCCAAAATCGTGTAAGTCATTAATTGAACCAGAAATTAACTTTTTATCCAAATTAGTCATAGCATTTTCAAGACTTGGTTCAATCCCAGTTAACATAACAGGAAAAACTTGTCCTTCAAAAGTAACAAGACCTTGGCTTGCAACAAACGGAGCTTGCGCTTTAACTTCTGGAAAATTACTAATATTTTTTTGTAAATTATGCCAATTATTAATAACATCTTGTGGACTAGTTATAGTAATTTCTGGGGCCATACCAAAAAAGCGTTTATGAATTTCTTCATCAAAACCATTCATTACTGAAAGCACGGTTATTAAAACCATGACTCCCAAACTTATACCAAGCATCGAACTTAAAGAAATAAACGATACAAAATGATTTTTCTTCTTCGAGCTGGTATAGCGCAAACCAATAAAAAAAGGAAAAGGCTTATACATTTTTTATAAACTATTATTAAAAACTTAATTGTAATTTAAAAAACATAGATAATATACCCAAGATACTTCAAAATACTCACGCACTTTCTTCTATTTGAAAAGTAACGTTATCATCTTCTCTTGCATCCGCATAATCATAGTTTTTCACCAACACAAACTGGGAAGCATATAAAACCAATATGCTAAAAGGCAAAATTGAAAGCATATCCCACGGAAATACCAACAAACCTATGCCACCAAATGAGCCTAAATACGATAAAATAAACATTGTAACCATATACCCTATAAACCAATATACACTTTTTTCAAAACGAAAAATATTGTCTTTGTTATATACGGTATTAATAATAAATCCAATTAAAATAGCAACATCCAACTTCCAAATAACCTCAAACTTACACCAGTAAAGCATTACATTACAAATAAAGAACGCGACATATGCAAAGAAACCACAATATTTTAATTTAAATGGTCTATCGTGATGAGGTTGTAGCTTACGCATAGCCAAAACACATATTGGCCCGATACCATACGAAAGAATACTGCATGATGATAAAAATGCCACCATTTTTTGCCAACTTGGAAATGGTAGAAATGATAAGAGCCCAACTAAAAAGTTAGCAATTATAGTAACATAAGGAATTTGATATGAATTTACTACGCTAAACCATCTGGGAATATGATTATTAATTGCCATTCCGTAAACTATTCTCGAAGTGGATGCGGTATAAATGATAGTGGTACCAAATGGAGATAATACTGCGTCAAACATCAATAAAGTTGCAACCCAAGACAAACCAACTAATACTAATAAACCAACTAAAGGGCTATTATCACCAGGAAAATGTAAATGCGCCCAACCTTTGTGTAAATAAGAAGCCGGAACAGAGATCAAAAAACTCCATTGCAATAAAAAATATAAAACAAAAGCAATTATTATTGAACCAAGAATAGCAATTGGGATATCTTTTTGCGGATTTTTCACTTCACCAGCTAACATTAATCCATTTTGAAAACCTGTAAAAGCAAAAATGACACCACCAACAGATAGCGCTGAAAATATTTGCGACCACGCATCCATACTTAATACATTAAGATGTATATTTGTAGTAAAACTTCCTGTACTTAATAAACAATAAATTGCGATACTTGGCATCAAATACTTAATAACACTTGCAAAAGTATTACATTGTGTGACAAGTTTAATTCCGAATAAATTTAGCGCCACTACAAAAGACATTATAGAAAATGCAACAACATATCCAAGCCAAGAGAAACCAGGACCTGATGAACCATTAAGAATAAGAGATGGAAAAACCCAACTAGAATATTGCATAATGGCTTGAATTTCAATCGGTGTCATAACAACATAAGAAAGCCATGAAACCCAAGCAAATATAAAACCAACTTTATGACCATGAGTGAAGCTTGGATAATTAGTCATCCCTCCAGAAACTGGAAACATGGTGCCGAGCTCACATAATGGCAACGCAATTATTAACATAAATAAAGCTGCTATAATCCAACTAATTAAAGCATTACTTCCAGCAAGTTGCGCACTTATATATGGGCTAAATAACCAACCTGAACCAACCATTGCTCCAGCTGAAGCAACAAATACGTTTAATCTAGAAATCTCTCGCTTTAACATATATACAACCTCATGCTATCATTCGAAACAAATATAAATTGTCTATACAGAGCTAAATGTCAAAATTGATCATTCGCATAGCAACAAGAAAAAGCCCTTTAGCCATATGGCAAGCAGAATATATAGCTTCTTGCCTAAAAAAACATTGGCCTAATGTAGAATCGCAACTTATACCCTTGCAAACAAAAGGCGATCAATTTCTTAAAGATAAACTACAATCCATAGGGGGTAAAGGCTTATTTACAAAAGAACTTGAAATTGCATTATTAAATGGTCAAGCAGATATAGCCGTGCACTCTATGAAAGATGTGCCATCAATCCAACCATCAGGATTAACTATAGCAGCTATTTGTAAACGCCATAATCCATATGATGCTATAGTAAGTAATAAATATACTTCCTTTGAAGAGCTCGCTCCCGGATCAATAATTGGTACCTCAAGCTTACGCAGAGAAGCACAGATATTGGCCAAGTATCCACATTTTGTGATAAAAACCTTACGTGGCAACATTAATACTAGAATAAGCAAACTAGATAATAATGAATATGATGCGATTATTCTTGCTGCCTCAGGGTTAATTCGTATGCAACTAGATTTTCGCATTAAATCTATTTTAAACAAAGACATTATGCTACCCGCTTGTGGTCAAGGGGCATTGGGCATTGAATGTCGAGCCGATGATAAAAAAATATTAAACTTATTAGAACCTATAAAACATAAAGTTACTGAGACATGTGTTAATAGTGAACGTTACGTTAATCAATCTCTAGGAGGAAGCTGTCACTCTCCAATTGGAGTTTTTTGTGAAAATATTAATAATAAACTTATATTAACTGCAAAAGTATTGGCAAAAGACGGCAAAAAAGAAGCTTTTGCATGTCATGAAGCAGATATTTTGGATAATATAAAATTAGCTGAAAAGGTATTAGCTGATTTAGATAAGCAAGGAGTAAGACAATTAATACAAACTCAACCAAATTAAACGGTCTACGAATCTTAAACACAAGACCAGTAGATGACGCCCAAGAGTTAAGCATGAAAATTCATAATGCTGGTGGAATATCTGTTGAATTACCAACAATTGAAATTCACGCATGCAACCAAATCTGGTTAGAAAGTATAAAAAAAATAGATGATTTACAACAAATCATATTTATTAGTAAAAATTCTGTACGTTATTTTTTTGCTGGATTAGAAAAAGAGAATCTTAGATTACCGAAGAATATTTTAGTAACTTGTATTGGCCCTGGAACTGCTGATTTACTAACCAAGTATAATATTAAAGCTAATTATATACCCACAATAAACACCAGCGAACACCTATTAGAACTACCTAACTTACATAATGTATTTAATGAAAATATACTACTAGTAAAAGGGATTGGGGGACGAAATACAATTAGCAAAGAATTGCAAAGACGTGGCGCAAACTTAACTATTGTTGAAGTTTATGAGCGCGAGTTACCAAAAGTTTCTCCTCTTCTAATAGATACTATTTGGCGAGAAGATACTATCGATATTATAATCTATACTAGTAAGCAGGCCATGTTAAATACTCTTGATATCTTTCCATATCAGGCTAAACCATGGTTATTAGCTAAGCCTTGTGTTGTAATTAGTAAAAGACTTGCAAAACATGCAAATGAGTTAGGTTTTAAAAATATTATACAAGCGTCATATACAGATATTACGGAAGCTATTGAAGGACTTAAGCTATGACAAAATCAATTGAAACTACCCAACACCCACAAGACCAAAATTTTCAGGAAAAACAAAATAACTCATCTCATAATAAATATACACAATTTATTTTATTAATTTTTTTACTAGGAATAAGTATTATTGGTTTAATAATCTACATAAAACAAACTAATACGGAACAAAACAACAAAATAGAACAAAAAATATAATTATTGCCCTGCTTGTATTAGCATTAGTAGTAATTGGGTATTTGTTAACCAAG
>JAUIBC010000118.1 GCA_030427555.1 Gammaproteobacteria bacterium
CATTAAATTTTTACGCTTAGCAAACGATGTTTTTCTGTATTGCAAAAAAGTTTGTTGCGCTTTTATAATTGCCGTATCAATCATTTTCTCACTCATACAAGGATAAGAAGCTAATTGTAATTCCGTGGCTGGATTGATAGTTATAAATTTCATATTTAATTATCCCTATTTAACATTGGATTTTCTAATTATTTACAATTAAAATATTAATATATTTTTGTAACTATTGAATAATTATGGCACCTTATAAAAAATTAGCTACTGTTATTATTTGTTCTATTTTCATTAATCAAGCATATGCCAAACAATCTAAATTCTTCCCGCGTGGTTGTGAAGTAAAAGGATTTGGTTATTCTGGAGAATATCTTATTCTCAATGAAACTGGAGAACAAACATTTTATTTGATTCAAAATAGCTCTAAAAAGCAACTTGAATTAGAACATTATGAGACTACTCCAGATGTATTTATGAGTCCAAAACTAGAATGTAAATTATCTCCTAATAGATGGTCAGCATTTGCATCTGATGTAAAAAACATGTATTTTAAATGTTCCACTTATGAAAATGGACAAAAAGTACCAACGCAATGCAGCGAAGTTCTAGAAATTTGTCAATATCCACGTGTTAAATTTGCTTCAAGCAATATGGGAAATTATTGGGTCTCAACTAATAAACCACAAAACCAAGTAGTCCGAGACTCTATAAATAAAGGAATATTTTTACGTTGGTAAATTTTAAAACCCTTCTGTTAATAAAAGGATAAAAATATGGCTAAAGTTCCATCAGCAATGTTACCATTAGGTACTCATGCACCTGATTTTTTGTTAACTGATACTATATCAAATAAATCTCTTAGCTTGAAAAAACTTGCAGGTAAATCGGCAACGGTTATTTTCTTTATATGCAATCACTGCCCATATGTTAAGCACATCATTGCAGAATTACCTAAAGTAGCTAATGCATATAAGGATAAACAAGTTAGTTTTATTGCGATAAATTCTAATGATACTTCTAGTTACCCTGATGACTCTCCAGAAAATATGCAAAAATTAGCTAAAGAATATAACTTTCCATTTCCATATCTTTTTGATGAAACTCAAGAAGTAGCGCTAGCATATGATGCTAGATGTACTCCTGATTTTTTTGTCTTTGATAAGGATCTATCTCTTGTATATCGAGGCCAATTTGATGATTCAAGATTAGGTAATAATATAAAAGTAACGGGCAATTCTTTACGCAGAGCATTAGATCATATTCTAGATAATCTAACTGTCCCAGAAGATCAAAAGCCAAGTCTTGGATGTAGTATAAAGTGGAAAGAAAATTGTAAAGTATAAGCAATTGTTCAATCTCTGGTTTGACTTATACTGACTTTGGCCATTTTTTAAAGCGGGTCTAAATATGCCGTCTTTGCGAACGAAGTGAAGCAATCCAGTTCATGCTTTCAATTATACTCCTGTCTGAGCTTCGCTAATGCTCGCAAAGACGAGTTATTAGTTAATTTTATAAAAATGGCTAAAGTCCAGTATAGATTTTGTATTAGTACTTAGAGGATATTTATAACCAACTTTAAGTACTTTTACCACCTAATCGGCAACACTCAACCAAAATACCTATCAATCATACTAGAAGATACTTCTTCAAGAGAGTTTGGTGACCATTTTGGTGATTTATCTTTGTCAACTAGTAAAGCGCGGACCCCTTCATAAAAGTCTTTATCTTGCATGAAGTGTCTTGCTAAATGTAAGTCTGTAATTAAACAATCTTCAAGATCTCTATCTTTAGCAAATAAAATCTGTTGCAATGTAATTTTTAAGCTTAATGGTGATTTGCTTAAAAGGTTATTTTTAGTTTTAACATGCCACTCATCATTTGAGATTGAGAGTTTTTTTAGAATTCCTTCAACAGTTGTATCTAAAAAACAATTTTTAACATTATTACGTATAGGATCTATTGTTGAATCCAGTTTTGGCATGGAAAATCTATCTAAACAATGTTTAATTCGCATCTCAGCATCAAAACTTAAATCTACTTCTAATAGCAAAGATAAAATTTGGCTAAAGTCTTTTGCAGAAATTGCGTATTTAACCAAACCCAAATCCAAAGCATCTCTTGCATTTATTCTATTTCCAGTTAGTCCTAAATAAATCCCAAAATTATCATTACATTGCGCTAACAAATAACTAGCGCCAATGTCTGGAAAAAATCCTATACTTGTTTCTGGCATTGCAAAGGAAAAGTTTTCACTAGCTACTGGATGTGATCCATGTAAGGATATACCTACACCACCACCCATGGTAATGCCATTCATAAGAGCAATATATGGCTTAGGATAATCATAAATATATTGATTTAGCTTATATTCTTGTACAAAAAAATTCATCTGATTAGGATCTTTTTGTAATCCCATATCATATAACCAGCGAACGTCTCCGCCAGCACAAAAAGCCCTACTATTTTCCCCAGCACATACAACAATTGCTTTAATACTATCGTCATGCTCCCAATCTATTAATTGTTTATAAAATGCTTTTATCATGTCTAATGTTAAAGCGTTTAGGGCATGTTGGCGATTAAGTGTTATTAAACCTATGTGTTTTTCTTGAGTAAAAATAATGTTTTCACTCATATTACTCTCCAATAAAATGCGCAGGACGCTTTTCTAAAAATGCGAGAACCCCCTCTTTTTTATCTTTGGTTGCACAAGTTTTAGCAAATTGCAGGGCTTCAAGATGGAGAGCATCCTCTAAACTCAAATCATAACCATACTCAATTGCATCAATTACTCCTGCTAAAGCCAAAGGAGGTAGCTCTATAATATTACGCAATATTTTTTTTGCTTCTTCTTCTAAATCTTGGCTAGCAAATACATCGCTTACCAATCCCCAATTTTTAGCGGTTTCTGCATCAACAAATCTAGCTGTTAAACATAGATCTAATGCTCTACCTTTTCCTATTAATCTAGCTAAACGTTGAGTTCCTCCGTATCCTGGAATAACCCCAAGTTTAACTTCAGGCTGGCCAAATTTAGCTTCTTGAGAAGCAAAACGCATAGTCGCAGCTATTGCAAGTTCACAGCCGCCACCAAAGGCAAAGCCATTAACTGCTGCTATAGAAGGTTTATTCATAGTAGCTAAAAGTTTAAATACTTCTTGGCCACGTTTGGCAAACTCATAACCACTAGTTGCATTGCATTCAGCAAGTTTATTAATATCAGCCCCAGCACAAAATGCGCGTCCTTCACCAATTATAAAAATTCCTTTAACTTGATTAGATGTTTTTGCTTCTAGAAATAATTTATGCAGTGTTGTTAAAACCTCTTCGTTTAATGCATTTAATTTATCAGGACGATTTAAGCGAATTTCTAAAATTCCATTTTCAATAGTGTTATTTACACAACTCATAATTTTTCCTTATATCTTTTCTTCGATAAGCATTGGAAGAATATTTTTAGTCAATCGTATAATCTTTATCTAAAGTAGATTTGGCAATAATTTCTCGCATAATTTCATTAGTTCCTTCAAGAATTTGATGAACTCGTAAGTCTCTGAAAATACGCTCAATTTCATAATCTGCTAGATAACCATATCCGCCATGAATTTGCATGGCTTTATCACATATTTTAAAAGCGATATCAGTAGCCATTCTTTTAGCCATTGCACAATACATTGGCGCATCTTGATAGTTATTGTCTAAAGCGCTTGCAGCACGATAAACCATTAACCTTGCTGCTTCAAACTCGGTATACATATCTGCAAAATAAAAGCGTAGCGCTTGGATTTGCGTAAGTTTTTTATTAAATTGTTTCCTTTCTTGCATATAATTTTGAGTGAGCCGCAAACACTGCATCGCCCCTCCCAATGAACATGCGGCTATATTTATTCGTCCACCATTTAAAGCATTAAGCGCGATTTTAAAGCCCATTCCCTCTTTGCCAACTCGGTTTGCAACAGGAACACGACAGTTTTCAAAAAATACCATAGAGGTTGGTTGGCTTCTCCATCCCATTTTTTTTTCGAGTTTACCAAAGCTTAAACCAGGCGTGTCTTTTTCTACTAATAAGCAAGTTATACCATTATGCAGTTCATCAGAAGTTCTGACCATGCATAAATAAACATCACTACTACTTCCACCTGAAATAAAAGACTTTGAGCCATTTAATATATAATATTCTCCATCTAGGACCGCCCTACTCTTTAATGAAGCTGCATCTGAACCAGATTGTGGCTCCGTTAAACAGTAGCTGGCAAATAAATCCATTGAAGTAAGCTTTGGCCCAAATTTAGCGCGTAATTCTGGAGATGCATATTTATCTATTAAGCTAGTAACCATATTGTGAATTGAAAGATAGGCACTGGTACTTATACATCCAGATGCCAATTGCTCGAAAATTAAAGCCGCAGCCAACCTTGTAAGTTCACTACCACCAATATCACTTTTAGCAACAATACCAGCCATGCCTAAGGCAGCTGCCTGCTTAAATGTATCACGCGGGAAGAAAGAATTTGCGTCCCATTCGCTTGCATATGGAGCAAGCTTATCACGTGCAAATTCGGCGGCCATATTTTGAAATGCATTTTGTTCGGATGTTAATTCAAATTGCATAATCTATCCTTCTATGATTATACTTCGCAAATATCTCTAAGATACTCTGCATAAAAGTTGCATTTTGAAGTGTCTTGGATATATTAATATCATTCTATTTAGAAGTTTGCAAATTAAAACAAAGAATAAACTTATGGATAATACAATTATTAGCAAATCACCAACGACATGCCCCCATACTATCTTAAAAAACTACTACGGGTTTGACAAATTTCGTCCTCCACAAGCAGAGATAATTGATGACTTAATCAATAACCAAGATTTATTTGTACTTATGCCAACAGGTGGCGGTAAATCATTATGTTATCAAATTCCATCTTTAATAAGACCTGGTATTGGAATAGTAATTTCTCCATTGATTGCGTTAATGGAAGACCAAGTAACAGCACTTAATTCCCTTGGAATTCGAGCAAGTTATTATAATTCTTCTTTAAAATCAGCAGAAGCTCGACAAGTTTTAGCAAAACTACATAATAACGAGTTAG
>JAUIBC010000012.1 GCA_030427555.1 Gammaproteobacteria bacterium
TGTTATTATTTTTCTAATTATATCTGATTCGCGTAGAACTTTTGTTAATGTATGGATATCGTTGAAGCTTTGAGCATGGATTGGATGAGATTTATTAATGAAATTTTGCCAAAAAATTACATATTCATAACAATAAGCTTGTTGTAAAAGGTTAGGCAGCTCGTGGGTGTCTTGTCTTGCTAATACCCAGTTTTCAGTTTGAAATTTCTTAACTATATTGGGCATGCTGTCAATTATTTTTACGAATTGATTTTTAGTCAAATACTCTGGGATTTTATCAGTTCCTATTACGAAACCTTGATATTCAATTTTTCTTATATTTTTGGGGAAGTCATTTTTTGCCAAAGTATAAAATAAATAAGTGTTTGGTAATGAATTTAAATAATTTCTGCTATCAGTAATAAGTTGTTGATTAATTTTAATCGTATTTTTGGCATGCAATATTTTTTTAAGTAAGAAAATTTTCTTGTGAATTTGGTTGGTTGAGTATTTCTGTTTCCATCTTTCAGTATACCACTCAATAATTTCTTGGTAGTTTGCATGAGATTTATCGCCAAGCATTATGTAGATTTTTAAAGCTTCATATTTATTAGCAGGATTAGCATTTGGATCGGAAATAGAGCTTTCTAGTTCTGTAAGTATTTGGGGAGTAAAGTCAGATTCTAGCTTGTGATTTATATCATTTTTCAAAGATAGCTTTAATTTTTTAATACTAATATTGTCCGCTGTAATATTATTTAGGCTTTTATAAGCTTGGGTTAGATGGTAAGTAGCAAGCTCGCTTTGTTTATTATGCTTACCCAATGTTTCATAAGCGATTAATTCTTTACTAACTTTGTCTAGAGTATTAGCTGATTTAAAATAATAAGCAGCAATAGAAATTATACCAATAGTAGTAAGGCTTGCGATTACTCCAATTGTTATTTTGTAACTAAGACGTATTTGATTGGTTATTTCTTTAGTTTGTTTTTGAAACTCTATTAATGCCCCATCTATAAAATAAGCGCGGTGATTTTTGGCATGTTGATATTTGTCTTGTAGGGTTAAAGAATATTCTTGTTTGATTTTAGTATTTAACCTATCTATGCTTGCTCCTCCTTGCTCGCTACTGGTGAAATAAATTGCAATTAGCGAAAATTTATTAGAAGGGACTCTTTTGATTATTGATAGAATGGTGTTGCGTAAGCTTGCGATTTGGAGAGGGAATTCACGGATTAACGTTCTTTTGACGTTAGATCTTATTGTATGTACTTTATTGATAACTTGTTGACTTAATATTTCAATGAAACTTTCAAATTGTTTATTAAAATTTATTGGTATTTGTCTGTTTTCATCAAATTTTCCTAGAGAAAAGCCAAGCGCTTTTTGTGTTTCTTGATTATGTTCGTTTTGGAAAAAATCGCAAAATCCTGCTAGCAAGTCAAGTTTGGTAAAAATAATTCCAAGTTTAGTTTTATTCGGCAAATTTGCGGCAAACTTTTCTATGAAGATTTCTTGTTCTGCAATGTGAGATTTTAAATCTTTGAGATTACTAGTTAATAGTTCATTAATATCAATGCAATAAATTACGCCGCTTATTTTAAGGTGTGAATTGCTGAGATTGATTTTTTTTATTACAGTTGCTAAGGAATAACTGTGCTTATTTAGCCATGATTCAGATAAATTTATAATTATTCCGTGTTGGTTATAAAAAATTAGAGTTTTATCGTCATTTATATTTTGGGATTCTAGGCCACTTTGTTTCAGTAAAGAACTCGTGCCTTGTCGTTCCTTACCGGTTAATATCAATAATGAAAGTGCGTTGGATTGAGGCTTTAATTTATTAATAATTTTTTTAAGGCCGTCAGTTATATCTTTTAGTGTGCTATCCATCAATCGTCCATATTAGCATGTTGACTAGTTTTATATAATACGTTTTTTGCTTGGTATTCAAGTAATTTGTTACTTCCTACATAGGTTATCGCAAGAATACAAACAAATATAGTAGATAGATAGATAACTGGCTTAAAACCGCGCTCTTTAGTGTTAACTGCTGGCTTATCATTAAAGAGTTGATGGTTTTTGTAAACTCGATTTTGCGTAATTAATTGATGTAATTCGTCTATAAGATTATCAAGAGCTTGTCGTCCGTTAGCTTGTGTGTGAAAGTGTCCTTCAAATCCTGTAATCATACAATAATATGCAAGCTCAATTAAGTCTAAATATTGAACTGGGTGTTCTTTTAAAAAATCTATGATCTTAAAAAATTGTATTTCTGGGCCTATGTCGTCTATAGATGAAGGTGTGAATGCTTTAAAGTCTACATTTTGCCCAAACAGTCGCAAATAATTTTTCCCTAGTAGTTCATCAATAGTTGCATATAATAAATAATGGGATATTGCTATATAATCGTTACTATATTCTTCGTTAGTTAATCTACTATTAAAAGCATATAGTTCATGTTCAATATTTTCTCGTGCTTGTTTTATATCCGGAAGAGTAGGGCTTACACACAATCTCTCTAAAAGAGATAAAAGAGGGCTCGCTGCGGCTAACAAAACATTTGTCGTTGAATTAGTTGCAAATAACTTTGAGCGAAAATATCCTTGCGGTATTTGGGTCAGGCAAGTATTGGTGAGAACACGTGCAACCTCTTGTGTAGACATGTCGTGACTCCTTTAAAGCTGACGGCGATTTTATGTAAATTTTTAAAAATGGCCAAGGTCTAGAATATAATAAGTTTATAATATAAGAACCTGTATCAACAGTCTACCATGGTTATTACAAAAGCAGGGCCTACGCATGAAAAATAGTATGTCGTCTTTGCGAACGAAGTGAAGCAATCCAGATCGATTTTCAATTAAAGAACCTATCTGGATCTTCGCCAAAGCTCGCAAAGACGAACAGCATCACTTTATTAATTAATCTACAATTATCTTAGTGTTTAGCTACAGACAAACCTTTTAATATAGTTAAGGCTGCGTATAATTGATAATCTTCGTGTAATAAATTGCTTTCATCTTCATTATTGTTGTTTTTAGTTACGCTTTTATCAGTTGAATTTTGTAAATGGCCGCGTAAGTCCGCTTCAGAGAAACCACTAAACGCATCTTTATTTTTACCTTTAGGAACTTTAATTTCTTCTACTACTATGTCTGGTTTAATACCTTTGGCTTGAATTGAATTACCAGATGGCGTGTAGTACAAGGCGGTAGTCAATTTTATGCCACGTTTATCATCTAATGGTAATACCGTTTGGACTGAGCCTTTACCAAAGCTTTTAGTGCCGATTATTATCGCACGTTTATTATCTTTCAAAGCTCCTGCTACTATTTCTGATGCAGAGGCCGAGCCATTATTTATAAGTACAACCATTGGTTCATTATGTAAAATGTCATTCGAGGTTGCCATAGCGGTAAATTTTGAACCAGGTAATCTGCCTTGAGTGTAGACAACCATTTCCTTTTTTCCATTTCGTTCTTTGTTTAAGAAGTTTGATGCAACTTCAATTGCTGAGTCTAGAAGACCACCTGGATTATTACGTAAATCTAAAACTAGACCTTTTAGTTTCCCTCCTGCTTCGGCTTGTAGTTTTTTTATTGCATTTACTGTGTCTTTTTCTGTTGTTGATTGAAATTGAGTAATGCGCACGTAGCCATAATTACCATTAAATAAACGACTTTTTACGCTTTTAATTTCAATTTTTTGACGTTCTACTTTGAATACTAAAGGTTTCTTTGCTCCTTTACGTAAAACTGTAAGGTTAATCGTGCTACCAGCAGGACCACGCATTAATTCAACGGCTTCTTTTAACTCTATACCTTGCACTGATTTTGTATCAATTTTAACTATATAGTCACCGGCTTTTATTCCAGCTTTAAAAGCAGGGGTATCAACTAGAGGGGTTATTACTTTGATAAAACCATTTTCCATAGTAACTTCAATACCCAAGCCACCAAATTCACCATTAGTTGTAGTTTGTAATTCTTTAAAATCAGATTCATCAAGATATGACGAATGTGGATCTAGGCCACTTAACATACCACGAATAGCATTATCAAATAATTCTTTATCATTTACCTCTTTTACATAATATCTCTTAATAAGACTAAGAGCATTAGAAAATCGTTGTACATCTTCCATTGGGATCTGTTGCTCTTGGTCGTTTTGAGTTAGGGTATCTTTTGTTGGTAATGCCATCGCTTGGACGGATACTAGAGATACAAACATTAAACCGATTGCAGAAAGTCTAATTTTTATTTTTATCATGACCTCTCCTATTGATGCAGCCATTTTTCTGATGGCATTGCTTTTCCATGATGTCTTATTTCAAAATATAGACCATTTTCAGGCAAAACACCGCTATGTCCAATTTTTGCTATTTTTTCTTCTGCGTTTACATTATCCCCGACGCGTTTTAATAACTGTAAATTATTAGCATATAAGCTCATAAATCCCCAACCATGATCAATAATAATTAAAAGCCCATAGCCATTTAACCAATCTGCAAAAACTACTTTGCCTGGATAAATAGTATTTACTGGTTGCCCCTCAGGAGCATAAAAAATTAATCCTTGATTCATTGCTTTTATTTTCGAAGAATCAACTTTGACTGGCTTAATTAATTTACCTTTCATATGGTTAAATGGATGTTGCGTTTGTAAAACACTATTTTGTGTTAGATTGTTAACTAATTTGCTAAGATTAATTTGGTTTTGGCGATAATCTTGAAGAGTTTGTTGCTTTTTATGAATGTCTAAGCTTAATCTTTTTATTAAGGTCGTCTGATATTTTTTGTCGTCATGTAATTTTTTTAGGTATTTGTGCCAGTTTGTTTTTAGCGATTGTAATTGTTGTAGTTCATTATTTAATTTAATATTTTTATTAGTTAATTCTTCTTGGGTTGCTTTAAATTCTGATAAAAGATTCTTGTTTGCCGCGAGTAAATACTTATAATACATAAGTAATTTGTCAGCTTTATAAATATTTTTTTGATTAACTATTAGTTTTAATTGTGTAGTGTCATGAGTTTTGTATTGTTCAATAAGGTATTTTGATATTTTTTGTTGAGTATTTTCAAGCTTTATATTTAGCGCTTGAATTATATTTTTTAATTCTTCGATTTCTTGTTCTTTGCTATCTATATTTATTTGGATCTTTTTTATTTTAAGGTAATACCATTCTATTTGTTTACTAGTTTTAGCTAGTTCATTTTCTAAAAAAACATGTTTGTCTTTAGATCTTTTTAATTTTTTTTCTAAAGTTTTTATTTTTATTTCTAGTTGATTTAGTTGATGCTTTGTTTTATTAATCTCACTATTTTGTGCAAACGAATAAGGTGTTTGCAAAATATAAGTAAAAATTATTGTCATTGTTATTCGGTAAATATAGTTTTTTCTATTCATGGTTTTTTATCCCATAAAATTTGCCCTGTCATCTCTTCGGGAATTTTTATTCTGAGTAAACTTAAAAATGTTGGTGCAATATCACTTAATTTTCCCGGTATATCTTTAAATTTTAAATTTTTATTGCCAACGTATAAAAGTGGTACTAGTTCGGATGTGTGGGCCGTGTGTGGTTGTTTGGTTGTTTCATCAAACATGCACTCAGCATTTCCATGATCTGCTGTTATTAGCATTTGCCCATTTTTAGCAAGTACCTTTTGTCCTAGTCTACGTAGAGATTCATCTATCGCTTCAATTGCTTTTATTGTTGCAGGGTAATTTCCTGTATGACCAACCATGTCAGCATTAGCATAGTTACATACTATTACGTCATATTTATCCTTATCTATTTCCGCAATAAGTTTATCGGTTAGGATATAAGCACTCATCTCCGGTTGCACATCATAGGTTGCAACTTTAGGAGATGGAATAAGAATTCTATCTTCATTGGGAAATTTTATTTCACGACCACCATTTAAAAAGAAAGTTACATGAGCATATTTTTCGGTTTCTGCGATTCTAAGTTGCGAAAGGTTATTTGTGGCAACTACTTCACCTAATGTATTATGTAATTGCACGGGAGGAAAAATTATTTGCGTTTTAAGATCAGTAGAATATTGAGTCATGCTAAGAAAATTGATTGATTTTAAGCATTTATTCTTAGGAAACTCTGTAAAGTCAGGATCAATAAACGTTCTGGTTAGTTCACGCGCTCTGTCTGCGCGAAAATTGAAAAATAATATAGTATCTTCATCGTTTATTTGAGGTGGATTGTCTATTTTAGTAGGTGGGATAAACTCATCAAATATGCTTTTAGCGTAGAAGTCATATAAAGCTTTACTAGCAGTTGGATAACAGTATTGGGTTTTTCCGCTAGTTAGGAGTTCATAAACTGGTTGTATGCGCTCCCATCGTTTATCGCGATCCATTGCAAAATATCTTCCAGAAATCGTTGCAATTTTACCTATTTGATATTCACTAATAACCTCCTCAAGTTTAGTTAAGCTTGATATGGCACTTTGTGGTGGAGTATCCCTTCCATCCAAGAATAAATGTAAATATACTCGTTTTATATCTTTTTGGGCACAAATTTTAAGTAAAGCAAATAAGTGTTCTTGATGGCTATGAACCCCTCCAGGAGATAATAATCCCATTATATGTAGAGCTTTATCATTGTTTTTTAAGTTATTTAAAGCATTTACTAAAGTTTTATTATTGGCTAAATCGCCATTCTCTATAGCATTATTAATAAATGTATAACTTTGTGAAATTGTCCGTCCAGCCCCAATATGTATATGCCCAACTTCAGAATTACCCATTTGTGCATCGGGTAAACCAACCGATTTACCAGAAGCATCAATTAAAGTATGAGGGTATTTTTTCCACCATTCATCCCACTGTTTAGTGCATGCAGCGGCAATTGCATTGTGCTTTGAATCTTCTGAAATTCCAAAACCATCTAGGATGATTAATAATGTCGGAGATTTTTGTTGCATCTTTCCTCTTAATTTTTTTTCTCTTGTAGGGTAGACTATATGACATTTTCGTTATGGGCAGAAGTAGCTTGAGTCAAAAAATACCGCAACATATAGTAATTATTATGGATGGCAATGGTCGTTGGGCTAAAGATAAGGGTTTACCAAGAACCGAAGGTCATAGAGCCGGAGTCCAAGCTATAAAGCCAATTCTGCGTGCATGTGTTGAAAAAAAAATTCCTGCTTTAAGTGTTTGGGCATTTAGTCAGGATAATTGGGCAAGACCATCTTCTGAGGTTGAATATTTACTAAATCTTTTTATAAACTCTTTGGATAAAGAGCTTGATGAAATTCACAATAGTGGTATTCGGTTACGTTTTTTAGGAGACAGAAGTAATTTGTCTGAAGTTTTATGTAACGCTATGTGTTCAGCCGAGAATCTAACTTGTCATAATAAAGAGACTACCTTAAATGTATTGATAAATTATACTGGAAGGTGGGATTTGACTCAGGCAACTAAGAAGATTATGCAAGATGTAGTGCATGGTTATCTAAAGCCTGAGGATATAACGGAAGAGGTAATTACTCAAAAATTATCTACAGCAGATTTTCCTGAGCCTGATTTGTTTATTCGAACTAGTGGTGAAAAGCGGATAAGCAATTTCTTTTTATGGCAGTTAGCATATACCGAGCTTTACTTTACTGATACAGCATGGCCTGATTTTTCGGTAGAAGAATTTGAAAAAGCTTTGTTAAGTTTTAATAATCGGGAACGTCGTTTTGGTAAAACATCTGAACAATTATTGGATAAAGGACATGTTTAAACAAAGATTACTTACAGCATTATTTCTCATTCCCTTAGTTTTAATGATAATTTATTTTGCTAATCCTTGGGTACTTAGCTTTGTTATTTTAGGATTATTTATTGCATTAAGTTGGGAGTGGTTTGGACTAATTACTATTGATAAATTTATTTATAAAATCTTCGCTATTATTGTTTTGCTAGGGTTATTTATATTAAATCTTCAGTATTGGGATTATTTTTTAATTGCCAATTTAGTAATTTGGGGGTTTATTATTTTCGCAATAATTACATATCCTTGGAGTATGAAATTATGGGGTAATTCTTATGTTGTATCAATTGTTAGTTCAATTGTACTTACAACGTTTTTAAGTATCTTGTTTGTTTTTACTTTAGAGAATAATGCATCTGATTGGCTTGTGTATTTGTTACTATTAGTTTGGGCTGTAGATATTGGAGCATATTTATTTGGTAAAAAATTTGGTAAACATAAGTTAATACCTAAGGTTAGTCCAGGTAAAACTATTGAAGGGACTTTGGGGGGCGTTGGATTATCTTTATTAGTCGCAGTATTAGGTTATTGGTATTTTGAATCTACGAACCCTATTTTATGGTTTGCAAATGCTTTAATCACTGTGGTGTTAGCTATATTTGGTGATTTATTCATTAGCATGTTAAAACGTAGATGTCATGTCAAAGACACAGGTAATATTTTGCCTGGACATGGAGGTATTTTGGATAGATTGGATAGTTTGATTGCAGCAATGCCGGTTTTTTATTTTTTACAATGGATGTATCAGTAATATAACTTAGCGTGTTTGTTAATCGTTTTAACAATACTCGTATTGATTAAGGATTTGGCTAAGATTCTTATAACTTTAGGTAATAGTCATTTTAGTTATTGACACCACTTATGACTTCGGATAAAACGTTGCAAGTGTTGAGATAAAGGTTTGTTGATATTTAAGACATACCTTCGGATCTGTTGGAAATTAGTAACAGTCAATATAACCTCACATGTTGTTTAGGAATATTAAATAATAATCATGAAGAAATTTAGGAATAGATTTATTTTACCCATGCTATGCTCATCGTTGCTAGCCTTTGCTACACAAATAGAGGCTGCGAGCGGATTCATAGTGAAAGATATAAAAATTACTGGGTTACAACGAGTTAGTAAAGGTACAGTGTTAAACTATTTGCCAGTACAAGTTGGTGAAGAAGTTGATAGTACTTCTACGACAAAAATTATACGCGCTCTTTATGAAACAGGATTTTTTCAATCTGTAGTCTTGGAGCGTAAAGGTAATACATTAATTGTGCAAGTCGTGGAAAGAGCCACGGTTGGATCAGTTAACGTTACAGGGAATACCGAAATTCCTGCCGATAAAATGAAAGAGATTCTAAAAGAGTTAGGCCTGGTAAAAGGTTTGGTTTTTCAAAGGGCATCATTAGAACGTCTTAAAAAAGAGTTAAAGCAAGCTTATAATGCCCGTGGCAAATATAATGCCCGTATAACTTCCAAGATTACACCTCTAACTGAAAATAGAGTAGCTATAAGTATAAATGTCTCAGAAGGACGAGTATCTAGGATTAAAGATATTAAAATTATAGGTAATCATGATTTTTCTGCATTTGAATTACGCCAACGTTTGACTCTTTCTTCTAGTAATCTTCTTACTTATTTTTCTAAAAAAGATCAGTATTCAAAGGCTGCTATGGATGCGTCTCTTGAATCACTTCGCTCTTTTTACCTTGATCGTGGTTATTTGAAGTTTAAAATAATATCTTCACAAGTTCTTTTATCCCCAGATAGAAGAGACGTTTTCATAAATATCCATATTGAAGAAGGTCCTCAGTATAGGTTCTCTGGATATGCAATAGTTGGCAAACCAATTTTAGCTAAAAGTCAACTTGATGAGTTAATAAAAGTTGAAAAGGGTGAGGTTTTTTCACGGAAAAAAATTACTGAATCAGTAAAAGAAATAAGCTTAGCTTTGGGAGATATTGGTTATGGGTTTCCTGCAGTGAATGCAGATCCTCAGATTAATGAAAAAAATAAAACTGTATTCATAAATTTTACAATAGATCCAGGCAGACATGTCTATGTTAGACGAATAAACTTTCATGGTAATACGAAAACAGCAGATTATGTGTTTAGGGATATTATTCGTCAAAATGAAGGTAGTTTATTGTCCTTGCATAACATTAAAGAGTCAGAACGCCAATTACGTTTGATTAGTTATATTAAAGACATTGATGTTAAGACAACGCCGATTCCAGGAGCTAATAATCAAGTTGATTTAGATATAAGTTTAGAAGAAGCTCCTTCTGCTGAAGCTAGTGCATCAGTAGGTTACGGTTCTACAGGCCTACAATTTAATGCCGCTTTTAACCAGTATAACTTCATGGGGACAGGAAGAACTATAGGTTTAGGATTTAATGCGAGCTTATGGGGTCAAGATTATTCATTTAATTACTATAATCCATTTTATACTAAAACAGGTATTGG
The DNA here is from genome assembly GCA_030427555.1 of Gammaproteobacteria bacterium. Taxonomy (GTDB): domain Bacteria; phylum Pseudomonadota; class Gammaproteobacteria; order Legionellales; family Legionellaceae; genus 2-12-FULL-35-11. The sequence continues at coordinate 10,213 of JAUIBC010000012.1, forward strand.
CCGTGGCATTAATATGTATTACCAGACAGTCAATCCTAAGAACCTTGATGTTAGTAATTATAACTCTAATCGTTTTGGCGGTGATGTGAATTATAATGTTCATCTAGGTGAGGCTCATGGTTTGCAAGCAGGATTTGGATTTCAAGGGATTCGTGTTCTTTCAGTAGGTTTGGTGCAGCAGATACAAAATTTTGTAAATTTAAACGGACGAGATTTTAATGAAATTCGTTTTACTGCTGGAGCAAGTAGGAATACTTATGATCGTATGCCATATCCTAAAAAAGGTGTTAATCAGCAATTAGCAGCTTTATTTGCTCTTCCTGCAACATCTAGATCTTTAAATTATTTTAAAGCATCTTATCAAGCAAGAATGTATCAACCATTATATAAAGATTGGATTCTTACTGCTTTAGGATCTTTTGGTTATGGAAATAGTTACAATAATAAAGGGTTACCTTTTTTTGAAAACTATTTTGCAGGCGGTATAGCTCAACCTGGACAAGTGCGCGGTTATGAAAGCTATTCTCTTGGTCCTCATGATAATACTGGCCATTCTATTGGCGCTAACTTTTTAGTAAATGGTAATATTGGCTTGATTTTACCATATCCTTTTACACGTGAAACAATTAGAAGTACAGTGTTTGTAGATAGTGGAAATGCATTTTCAGTTTCAACTCCAGCCGCACTTACTGGAACAACTGCTGGGCCTTTGAGATTTTCTGGAGGTTATTCATTAGAGTGGCGTTCACCGTTTGGTCCTTTAGCATTTAGTGTTGCGTTACCATTTAATAAACAATCATATGATCAAACTCAATACTTCCAGTTTACAATGTCTTCTGGATTTTAAATTAAGATGTCACCTACTTTTTTAAAGAGTTTTGGAGTATACTGAAAACTTGTAAATTTTATATCGCAGGAGTGTATTAATGAAAAAAATAATTGGAGCCTTGGTTGTATTATCTTTTATGTTTGCTAGTTCTTTTGCATTAGCTGGTAATACTAGAATAGGTGTGGTTGACTTGCAAAAAATTATGCAAACTTCTCCACAAATGAAAGAAATTCAAGCTAATCTTGAGAAAAATTTTAAAGCACGTAGAGATGGACTAGTTGCTATGGAAGAATCTCTTAAAAAAGATATGGAAGAGTTTAAAAAAAATAATGCTGTGTTAACTGCGTCTAAGCGTAAGGAACTTGAAGAGAAAATTATTGCTCAGCAACAGAAATTAGAGCAAGATGGTCAGCAATACCAGCAAGATCTTAGTGCTGCAAATAATGAAGCTATGGAAGGTTTCTATAATAAAATTAAAGCAGCTATTGCTAAAGTAGCTGAGCATGAAAAATATGATTTAGTATTTCAAAAAGATGCAGCTCCTTTTAGTCAAGATGCATTAGATGTTACTGCTAAAGTTATGAAAGAAATCATGTAATTTTTGTCTTGATTATGTTGTTAATTAAAAAATGGGCTAAGATTTTAGCCCATTTTTTTTAGATATATTGCTTATATATACTATCTGGGTATAATTATCTTGTTTTTCTTAAGTATGGAGTTTGAGATTTCTTATGAGCGATCCTATAGATATTAATAAAATATTTGAACTTTTGCCTCATCGTTATCCATTTTTATTAGTTGATAAAATATTAAACTATAAAGAGTATGATTTTTTAACTGCAGTTAAAAATGTTACGATAAATGAACCTTTTTTTAAGGGGCACTTTCCGGGTAGCCCGATTATGCCTGGTGTTTTAATTATAGAGTCACTAGCACAGGCCGGAGCAATTTTATCTAACTTATCAAGAACTCCTAAAGAAGGGCACAAGTTTTTGTATTTTTTTGCAGGCATAGATAATGCAAAATTCAAACAAGTAGTGTTGCCTGGAGATCAGTTGCGGTTAGAAGTTAAAATAACCCATCGTAAAGGTGATTTTTGGCGGATTCATGGCGAGGCTTATGTAGAAGATAAGCTTGCATGCTCTGCTGAGTTAATGAGTGCGGCCAAACAAATTCCAAAGGAAGAATTAAGTGATAAGTGAGCATGCAATAATTCATCCATCAGCAAAAATATCTGATGGAGTAGAAATAGGGCCAGGAAGCATAATAGGTGCTGATGTAGAAATTGGTGAAGGAACGTGGATAGGTCCACATGTTGTAATTAAAGGTCCAACTACTATCGGTTCAGGTAATAAAATTTTTCAATTCGCATCATTAGGAGATGTACCTCAAGATAAAACTTATAAAGATGAATATACAAAACTTGAGATAGGTAATGATAATATTATCCGTGAATATTGTATGATAAGTAGAGGAACCGCTAAGGGAGGTACTGTTACTAAAATTGGTGATAAAAACTTCTTTATGGCTTATACCCATGTAGGTCATGATTGTACAGTTGGTAATCATGTGGTAATGGTTAGTTTTTCAGCTTTATCTGGTCACGTTGTAGTTGATGACTATGTGAATATTGGTGGATACTCAGCTGTGCATCAATTTGCTCATGTTGGAGCTTACGCCTTTATTGCAAGAGCAACTTATATATCAAAGGATGTTCTGCCATATATTATGGTGGCTGGTTATACTCCTAGTGCTTGCGGGATTAATACAGTCGGTTTGAGACGAGGAGGTTTTTCGTCTGATGCTATTGATAATTTGCGTCGCGCATATAAAATCATATTTCGCAAGGGGTTAACTGTGCAACAAGCTGTAGCTGAGTTAGAATTAATGCAGCAAGAATATCCTGAAGTTATATCATTGATAGACGCGCTAAATAATTCAACTCGTGGCATTGTTAGATAATCTTATTAATCGTTGGTGTTGTTTGTTTGATGAATCACACATCAACGGTAACATAGGATGTGTTGACAATTTACTTGCTGAGGCAATCTAGTGACTTTTTAAGGTATCTGGTTTGCTTCAGCCACAAGTGGCTTCGCAACAACAATAATTTTACGTATCAATGCCATAAAAAATATAGTCTTTGCGAGCCTTGGCGAAGTAATCTAGCGTCACTAAATGTCTCTAGGTAAGCTTTACTGCAATTTTTACTGAATTTAGGTCAATTACTCATTTGCTTGAGTAAGTTTTTCTGCAGTACCTATGTCAATCCATTTTCCAGAATGTATTTCCCCGGTAATTTTATTTTGATAAGCGAGATGTCTTAAAATTGGTGTTATAGAATAGCGGCCAATAGTTGAGTTAGATAATATTTTATTATGATAACAAGCTATCCCAGAAAAAGTTAATTGATTTTCGTTGTTAATAAATTTATCGTTCGATAATCCAAAGTCGCCTTTTTGTTTGTCAGGATTTTTTACTAATACTAAATGGGCTAGGCTATTTATTGGTAAACGAAGTTTACTTAAGTCATAATCTGTAAATATATCAGCATTTATTACAGTAAATTCTTGTGTGCCAAAATGTTGTAAGGCATTAAAAATACCGCCGCCAGTTTCAAGTCCTCCTGGAGGTTCTGGTGAGAAAATAATTTCAATTGGTAAATTTTTTTTGGCATTAATGTGGTTGCGAATTTTCCAACCTAAGTATGCATGATTAATAACAACCTTATTAAATCCTGCTCTAGCTAAATTTTCAAGATGGTAATCAATTATAGGAATACCGTTAATTTCACATAAAGCTTTAGGAACTTTATTGGTTAGAGGTTTTAATCTTTCTCCGCGCCCAGCTGCTAAAATCATTGCATTTTTCATTTAAATACCTAATGAACCATAGGTTCTAATTTTTGTCATTATTTCATAAAAGTCTGCAAATTCATTGTAGCTCTTAAGGCAGTTTATTATATAATGAAAAACCAAAGGAATATCTTCTAAATATTTGCTTTTATTATCACGAATATGTAAACGAGAAAATATTCCTAAAACCTTTAAATGCCTTTGTAACCCACAAATATCGAATGCCCGTATAAACTCAGACATTTTTAATGTATTAGCTATCTTAGTATTATCATAATAGTACTTAAGTAAGCTTTGGATAAATTCTTGTGGCCATTTAACATAACAATCCTTGAGTAAAGATACCAAATCATAAGCAAACGGGGCAAGTCTTGCATCCTGATAATCAATAATACCAAGTTTATTAGTTTTTAAGACTATTATATTACGTGAGTGATAATCCATATGCGATAAAGTTTGTGGTAGCGATAATAGTAAATCCACTAAAATATCGAAAGTTTTTGTAATTGTTTGTTTTTCAGAATTAGAGAATTCTAACTGCAGATATTTATTTACAAACCATTCATTAAATAAATTTAATTCAGCTAATATTTGCTGAGTAGTGAATTTCGGGACATTGGGCATTTCAAGCTGGCAATTTTGCATTTTTATTAAAATATTTAATGCTTCTTTATATAAAAAATCACAATTATTTTGATTCGCTATCTCTAATAGCAAGTGATCACCAAAGTCTTCAATTAATGCCAGGGATTCACTATTATTAACAGCATATACTTGTGGAACAGGTAAATCTAAAGATGTAAGTTCATGAGTAATTTTCATAAATTCTTGAAAAGCCTGTTTATCAAAGGATGAATCCATTAATATTTGGGATTGATTTTCATAAGTAATTCTATAATACTGACGAAAGCTAGCATCCCCAGCCAATTTGAATATTTTATACTCACAATTTGGTAAATTATTTTTAAGCCAAATGTTAAGTGCGTTTTTTGGTGTAAGCATGTTATAATTGCCGCCCATGGAACAAATTATTAATTCTACGTTGTGATAAGAATAAGGTATTATACGTCAATAAAAACATTGTTTGTAGCTACATCCGCATTATTATTTGCTGTTTATAATGTTAATATATATGCAGGAAATTTGCGTAATGAACCTGTTAAGGCTTGTGTTATTCCAGGTTCAATGGCTTTAAACAAAGGATATAGGCTTAAAATCGCTGATTGTCTTGGTTGGCGAGAGGATCGACAGGCTAAATTTTGCCCTGGATATTATGTGCAAAATAAAATCAAACCTTTATCTGATCCTAATGCTGTTGAAATTAGGGCGGATAGAACTTCATTATATTTAGAGGGCAATTCAACTCTTGCTGGTAATGTTGAAATACGCGAAGACTCTCAAATAGTTACAGCTCAAACAGCTAAGATTTATCGAGATCCTGATACTAAAAAAATTACTAGAATAGAGCTTGTAGATAATGTTCGTTATTCTGCTCCAGACGTTTTAGTCTATTCTGGCAAAGCCATTTTGCACCCTGTAACAAAATCTGGAGTTTTAACGGATGTTATATATAGGTTTAAAACAGACCGAGCTAAAGCTTATTTACCTGCTTGGGGACGGGCAAGTTTGATTGAACGTTTTGCAAATAAAAATTATTTATTAAAAAAAGCGACGTACACAACTTGTGCACCTACTGATAAATCTTGGAAAATATCCGCAGATCAAATAACAATTAATGATGCGAAATCTTCAGGAGTCGCTAAAAATGCATATTTAGATATACATGGGATTCCTGTTATATATACTCCATATATTTCTTTCCCAACAACTAAAGAGCGTAAGTCTGGTTTTTTAATGCCAATTTATGGATATACAAATATTAGCGGCTTTGATTATGGCTTCCCATATTATTTTAATATAGCTCCTAATTTTGATGCTACATTTGTGCCACATATTTATAGTTTGCGTGGGATAATGGTTGGGGGAAATGCAAGATATCTTACCAAAACATCTTCTGGGATATTTGGGCTTACTTTTTTGCCAAATGATGCAAAATATAATTCTTTTTTGATGCAAAATAGAGATGAGTTTCCAGTTTTACAAGGAAAATCTGCAAACAGATGGTCTGTAATGTTTAGTAATAAAAGTAAGTTCAATAAAAATCTAAGTGCAAATATTAATTTCAAACAAATATCAGATGATTATTACTTTCAAGATTTTAGTACTAACTTAGCAGTATCGTCAGTTAACCAAATTTTACGTGAAGGTGATATAACTTATGCAAATAAGCACTGGAACTTATTCGGTATGTTGCAAAGTTATCAGACGTTACATCCAATAAATCAAACAGCTGTTTCAAGCATTTATGAACGTTTACCGCAATTATCTGCTAAAGGTCATTATGATAATTTGCCTATGCATTCAGATTTTAAAATATTAGGTCAGTTTGACAATTTCCATTGGAATGGAACGGACGAAATTCTTCCTCAGGGACCTAGATATCATGCAAATCCAATTCTATCTTTTCCCTTAAATAAACCATGGGGATACATGAAGCCAGAGGTACAACTTGTTGAAAATTATTATGATTTAAATTCTAGGACTTCTCGTGCTAATGGTTTTGTAACTACATCTAACTCTTATAATCGTACGATTCCACGTTATAGTTTTGATGCAGGTCTTACATTTACGAGAGATATTAAAATATTTGATGACAAGGTAAAGGAGACTCTCGAACCAAGAGTTTATTACCTTTATGTTCCTTATAAAAATCAAAGTTTCTATCCATCATTTGATTCTGCCTATATGATTTTTAATACGGATCAATTATTTAGGAATAACCGCTTTTCTGGTTTTGATAGAATAAGTGATGCTAATCAAATTGCTTATGCAGCGACTATGCGTTGGATATCTCCTAAAACAGGCCTAGAAATAGTTAGATTTAGTCTTGGTCAACTTAGATATTTCTCAGAGAGAAAGGTGCAATTATGTTATAATCAAGATGGAACGTGCACAGATAGCCCGTTATTTTTGGGATATGTCTCGCCACTTTCTACTTATTCTCCTATAGCTTCAAAATTTACTTATACTCTTAGTTCTATATGGTCTGCTAGTGCTGATTATGTATGGGATCCGGCAACAAATGCTACTAATAATGGTAATTTTAATATTCGTTATCAGCCAACTCCAGAACGAATTTTATCTTTTGGTTATAACTATATTGTAAGTGGTAACGTTCTTGCTGGTAACGTTGTAAGAACAAAAGATATTCCGGTGTCAGTAAAAAATCTTCCGCTTAACCAAGCAACAGCAAGCTATGCATGGCCATTAACCGAGAATTGGAGTACTCTTGCGGCATATAGTTACAATATTAGTGCTGGTTACTCAATGTTGTCTTTTTTTGGTTTGCAATATGACTCTTGTTGTTGGGCTGCTAGAATTATTGGTGGTCGTCAGTTTAAAAGTTTAAGTGTTGATTCACAATCACCAACGTATAATAATAATGTATATTTTCAGATACTCCTTAAAGGTCTTGGCTCTGCGTCTAGTAGTGATCCTGCTAGTACCATTGGCACTTATCTTCCAGGATATCCAAATTTATTTAGTAAATAGGCAGAAAACGTTAAGTTGCCTTGGCAAGTGAGGATTTAGACATGTTTAGTCACATAGGTTTTAGAAGATATGTAACGTCATTAGTTGTAAGTATGGTGATATTTATTGTTGCTAATATTAGTAAAACCACATTTGCAAGTGAGGTTGAACAATTAGATAAAGTTGTCGCTATTGTAAATGAAGACGTTATAACCGCGAGTGAATTAAATACTCAAATGGAGCTTATTCGTAAGCAGCTAAACACCAAAAGAGTAAAGTTGCCGCCGGATGAAATTTTTCGTAAACAAGTTCTTCAGCATTTAATTGACGTTGATGTGCAATTGCAATTAGCTAAAACGTATGGAGTAACTATAGACTCTACCGAGCTTGATGCTGCAATTAACAAAGTAGCAGCTGATAATAAATTAACTTTGACCGAGTTGCGTGAAGAGTTAAGTAAGCAAGGTATGAGCTGGGAAATGTATCGTGATAATTTTAAAAAAGAAATGATAATTGCGCGTATGCAACAAAAAGCTGTGGGTAGTGATATAGATGTTACTACCCAACAGGTTGAAGATTATATTGCTAAGTCTGCAAAACAAGAACAAGATAGTCAGATTTTTCATGTGCAAAATATAGTAATACCATTATCTGAAGAACCAACAACTCAAGAGTTAAGTCGTGCACAGAAAAAAGCTCAGTCTATATTAAAAAAGATTAAAAATGGTGAAAATTTTAATACGGTTGCTGTTTCTGAATCATCTGATGAGTATGCTCTTGAGGGTGGAGATTTGGGGGAGAGACATTTAGCAGAGTTACCAGATGTTTTTGCAAATCAGGTTGTAAAAATGAAGCCAGGAGAAGTTGTTGGCCCAATCCGTGCTAGTAATGGATTTCAGATAATTAAGTTAGTAAAATCATCAACATCTCAGCAACAGCATAAAGTTACGAAGTCTCATGTGCGTCACATCTTATTAAAACAAGACGTGAGTATGACTAATGAAGAAGCATTAAAACAAGTTAATAGTTTATACGAACAACTTAAGTCGGGTAAAGATTTTTCTCTGATGGCAAAACAATATTCTCTTGATCCAGCAAGTGCTGTAAACGGAGGGGATTTAGGTTGGGTAGTCTCTGATGAATTAGTTAAACCTTTTGCTGAAGCAGTAGAAAAGTTACCTTTGCGTACTATAAGCAAGCCAGTAAAATCACAATTTGGTTGGCATTTAATTGAAGTTTTAGACAGAAAAGTAATAGATGACTCCGATGCTTATAAACGTCAGCAAGTTAGAATGTTTTTATTTCAACGAAAATTTGCAGAAGCAGTGCAAAGCTGGCAGCAACACATAAGAACCCAATCATATATTAATGTTTTAGATAAAGAATTAGCGTGAAACCATTAATAATAACGAGTGGTGAGCCAGCTGGAATAGGCCCTGATATTTGCTTATCTTTAGCAAACAGTAATTTACCAATAGTTGTGATTGGCGATATTGATGTACTTTGTGCGCGAGCAAAACTTTTAGGTAAACATTTAAATATAATAGAGTATACAGAGAGGCAAAAGGTAGATAACCATGATGGTTTATGTGTTTTACATGTTCCGTGTGCTGAAAAGGTTAAGCCAGGAATATTAAATTCAGCTAATTCTGCATATGTTGTTGAGATGTTAACCTTAGCTGTAGAAAAGACATTATCTTCAGAGTTTGATGCGATAGTAACTGCTCCTGTGCATAAAGGTATTATTAATGCGGCCGGGATAAATTTTACTGGACACACTGAATTTTTTGCAAATTATTGTGGTGTTGAGAAAGTTGTAATGATGCTTGCATCACCAACTATGCGAGTTGCTCTTTTAACAACACATATTCCACTGAAAGACGTTGCAAATTCTATTAATCAAGATTGTTTAGCTACGGTAATAAAAATTATAAATAAGTCATTGCAACAAAAATATGCAATTGATAAACCTAAAATTTACGTTGCAGGATTAAATCCTCATGCCGGGGAAAATGGTTATATTGGTCGTGAAGAGATTGATATTATTATTCCAGCATTAGAAGAACTACGTGCAGAAGGCATAAATCTAATTGGTCCTCTTTCAGCCGATACAATGTTTAGCGAAAATAATCTGGCTGACGCTGATGTTTTTTTAGCAATGTATCATGATCAAGGATTGCCTGTATTAAAATACACTGGTTTCAATGACTCTGTTAATATAACCTTAGGCTTACCTATAATCCGGACATCAGTTGATCATGGAACTGCGTTGGATTTGGCTGGCAGCGGTAAAGCGAATACTAATAGTTTGTATTCAGCTATAAATGAAGCGATTTTTATGGCTAAAAATAAAAATTGACGAGTATTATCTTCAAATGTTAACAGAATTTTACGGTTAAAAATTTGACATAAATTTAAGAAAGATATATGATTCGCTTCCTATGATATTTTGTATTTTTTACAAATTTCATCAAATAAATGGATTGAGTTTTACCTTATAGATAGTCCTACCAATTATTAAGGATAAAAATGGTTTTCTTCATTATCATTAGTTGTGCTTTTGGAAGTGCAATTATAGCATTAGTTCTTTTGTCTTATTTCAGACTAGATTTATTTCGCTCATTTTTTCGTTTTTCACTTCAAAATCATAATGATTATTCAGAAATTGCAATTCAAGTAAAAAATTGGATTTTAACTGGGGGCGGTGACATAAAATGTTAACAGGCCCTAACAACAAGGTTTAGATGTATATGCAAAATTTATATGAAACATTAGGTCTTAATTCAAATGCATCCGCAAGCGATATTAAACGTTCATACAGAAATTTATCGTTAACCTCACATCCTGATCGCGGTGGTGACGATGAAAAAATGAAATTGTTAAATGAAGCGTATGCAACACTTTCTGACCCAGAAAAGCGAAAAGATTTTGATGAACGATGGGAAGCTTATAAAGCTACAGATATTGAAGAGCAATCAAATGAGGCTACTATAAATGATTATCTAGCTGCCGGAAATATTCAGCCTTATTCTTACACATATAGACAAGAACATACAGTATTGAAAGCTAAGTACTCTAATACACCGCTTGAACGGCATGAATTAAAATCTAGCTCCTCAGTTTTTTGTCCTGATATAACAATTTCAGATAATGTTGATCAATTATTTCTTAAGAATATTACTCCATTTATTGCTGTTCAATTTTTAATAGAAGCTTTATCAGGCCGTCAGAATAATTCTTTTTTAAGTAAAGTAAAAGAATACCTAGAGACTCAATCTGGTCGTATTGCAGCAAGCACTCCTAAATCACCAGAATTAAGTTTCTATGAGGGAGTTAGAGAAGTTATTTTTATGCTCACTAAAATACCAAGAGAGCAAATAACGTTAATTTATTCTATTAAAAAAATAACTGATTTTGCTAAACATACATCAGAAACAACACTGAAAAATATTATACATTTATTTTATAATAAGAATTTTAGAAAGCTCGTTACTCACGCATTAGATTTATATTGGCATGATCATGAAAACTCATTTGATAGAGATGCTGCTGAATTATTTAATGGTTATGATGAAACCAAAGAACTATTATTTATATTCAGAGATAGACTTACTAATGAATCAAACGAGCATATAACAAGAATTGTCCAATATCTTAACTTTATATTTAATTATGAAAAAGATATTCATGAATCATCTAAAAGATCAAAAACTGCTGAAGATTATCGTGAGATGGCTTTTCATTGTCTGGACTGGTTACCTATATTTGTAGAAAGAAGTAGTAAAAATATTTTGGTGAATATTTTTTTACAAACAGCGGTTTTGTTTCAGCAAGCATCTACATTAGAGACAAAAGCATCGATAATTATGGCTGATGAACAATTAGCTTTGAAGCTATATTTAACAGCCGTTATGATAGGCAATCATGCAACACCAGATGCAGAAATGTACGCATCGGTGCATGCGATAAAATATATTTCTGCGTTTCAATTTAAAGATGAGATGTTTGATGAAATCATAGAAGCTTTAAAAAAACGTACGTTTATGCTCTTTGATATGTTTCCATTTTTTGACGCAATGAAGCCAAATATTGCTGTGTTTAAACAAGAATCTCAGCCTTTATATTTGATGCGTAAACTTCTCAACGTTATGCTTGCTGCATACGAGCATAATAAAACAAATAAAAATACAATTATTGTTGATCATGCTATTACCGATATTTTATATCAAGCTTACGAAGCGTGTTTAAAGAATTGGTTTCAAGAAGAATATTATCAAGAAACTGAAAAGAAATTTCGGTTAGAATTAATGGAGGAGTTGCTATTAGACAATGGCTGGAGTTCATTTGACGTTGAACAATTACTTGGTTCTCCATGGATTTTAGTCGATAGAGATGAACAAGGTTGGTTAAGGCCAACACGCTCTTTGCCTTTTACGGAAGATGAACAATTTACAAAATATAGGTCAATGAATGGTATAGAGATAGACCATTCAACAGGCGAAATCAAATTTTTCATGACCCCATGGGATAAAAAACATCCGCCTTATGCGCAAGTCTTTACGCTTTTTGATTTACAAGATATGTTAGAGCGAAGTCTTTCGGGCGCAATTTTTAGTTTGGATCCTGTCGATCCTGATAAACCATATCACCCATTTAATTTGATGCGTTTTTCGCCGGCCGAGCTTTATGAAAGTGAGCTTCTAAACACGATGCTTTTGACAGACTATGTTTTAAAGTTTTTGACCACAAATCAAGAGGTACAAGGACAATATCCTTTTGAACAACGTCCTGTTAAATCGATGATTTCACATTTGCCACAGTATCTATGTGACATAATTGAGGCATATCAGCAAGCACCTAATAATGGAGCTTTGCATCGTTTCTGGATTGAGGCAGAAGAAATTGATGTATCTATGGGTAATCCCACAAAGACAGAAAACAAGACAAGAATAGGTTTAGAGAATATAAAGATGGTTGTGAAAAAACATCGAATGGAGAGGGATATTCACGGTAATCTCCAAGATGTTAATCATGATAATGATGGTTGGCCTATTTATGTGTTGACTTCTGCAGAGATGAATGAATTACTCCAAGGCTATCGTTCAATTTCTGGTCGCGCTATGATTTTTATTTATCGCGAAGAAAAATTAATCTATTGGGATAATAATGAAATTCTTCTGGAGCATTCACCGAGAGCATATAAGGAAACGTTGATTCGTTTATTTAAGCAGCCTAAAGATGCTGATGGAAAAGTGATACAAAATACTAAAAACATGCCGTTAATGTATCGTATTACAAAAGAAATGGCCGAAATAAATGGTCAGCCTCATCATTACAGCCCTGAATTTATTTTTGCACATGAATTTACTACACATTATGATGAATTCGCACAATATTTACCTGAGTTTGGTCGTCTTAAAGAATTAAGCAAGATATCAGTTTTAGTTAGGTTTTTGGATAATATACGAGCGCATAATAATGAGTCTATTGAAGCTATTGATGCTATTTTATCTAAAACAACCCCAGCCACTATAACTGATACTTATAAAACTTGGATAAGTAGTGCAGAAAAAATCAACCAGATGGTTACAGAGATTTTTAATAATACCAATCCTGAATTTTGCGTATCTAAATTGCGTCAAGAACATAGATCACGCTTGATTGCTATGAGAAATGAAATTGGAGAATTAAGTTTTAGTAGTCGTTCTTCAGAAGTAAATAATGCTTGTGAGAGTTGGTTAAATGAATTGGAAAGAGCAAATGGTTATCGTATTCCACGTAGTAGATTAAATAGAGAAGTGGTGGAGCCAGAACGCTCTAAAATCGCACGTAAACTTTCAGAGCAAAAAGAAAGTAGCGTACGTTCTCAGCTAAGGCAAATATTTTCATCTCAATTATCTATAACAAGTTACGCATTAGATAATGCGATAAATGATTTTTTGCGCAAAAGCTATGACTCAATTGTTGATATTTTAGTAAAAAATAATTTACAAAAGCAATTTCCTAATGTTGCTGCTGCTGATATTACATCAGCGATGAATAGCAATAATGGAGCTATTGAGCGTATAGCTGTACAGGAGTCACATAGACATTTGCGAGAAGAGAAACAATCTTTTGATAAATTGGAGACTAGTTTTTTCAATATTAATCTTGGAAAAAATAAAACGCCTGTTGAACAAGATGAAACCTGCTTTTGGGTACCAGCGAGCATACGACATGAAGTTAAAAAGGATGAAAACTCTGGTTTAACTAGATATTCATTCTTTGTATATGGCGGTGTTAATATCCAACCAAGAACAAATATTGTTGCTGGCGGAGGCCCTTTAAGAGGCAACTCAGTTGGAAGTGGTACATTTAATCGTAATCAAATACTAAAAGGTTTCCAAGAACATCACATAGCAAGTGATAAAAATCGCTTGACTATGAATCATGAATTATGGAAATTATCGGGTATGAATGCAAATTCTAGAGCTAATAAGATATACTTACCAAAGGCCGCAGATCAACATCCTACTCGTTCGATGCATAGTGGGAGGCATACAAATGCGTATAGCCAGACCATAAGAGATCAAATGAATATTATTGTTCAACAAGGTAAAGCGGGTGGCTGGTCACAGGCACAGTATCGAGAAGCAACACGTAATGCATTTTCAGAAATACGACAAGAATTACGCTCTGGAAATATTGCTTTGAATAAAAATCATCGTCCTTGGGCAAAGAAATTTTAGGAGAATTATATGGTTTACCTTTGGAGAATTCCAGAGTTTTATAAAAACAGAGATATTGGCGAATATGACCGGGAGAATTCTTCTGATCGATTTTTATTGTTGGAAGGGAGAAATCTTACGATGGATGAATATAGCGCTACGCCCGTAGTCAATTTTCAAATACCTAAGAAAAAGGTATTACAATTTGATTGCTTGCCAAACGATGGGGCTGATGCTTTAGTAAGTCTTCGTGTAAAAAAGATATTGGAAACAATAGCTCCCAATGATGTTCAGTTTTTTAAAGCACGATTAATTTGCAAAGATGGTGAGCTTAATAATTATTATTTTTTGAATGTAACTCATACAGTTTCTGGTATTGATCATGAAAAATCATCTTATACCAAAATGAAAATGGCTGATGCGATTAGTAGAATTCATTATTTAACATATAAACCTGATTGTATGCAGAAATATGATTTAGCACGAGATGAGGAGTATAAAGTACATTTACTTGTTAGTGAAAAAATAAAACAAGTTTTTGACAATGAAAAAATTACCGGGGTCTGGTTAGTTCGCCCAGAAGATTATTACCGTGGCCCATTAACAGCAGAGGATTTAATTAATGATGAATTAAATAATTAATTCTACGTAGTATCTAATAGTTAATATATTAAGAAATATTTTTTAGAAGTAAGGTATTATTTTTGCACTAGAGATATTTATTTGAGTAAAAATAATTTTATTGGGAAAAAAGAAAGTCTTTGCGGTTAAAAGTTTGACATAAATTTATAAAAGATATATGATTTGTCATCCTATGATATTTTGTATTTTTTAGCAATTTAATCAAATAAATGGATTGAGTTTTGCATCATAGATAGTCCTACCAATTATTAAGGATAGAAATGGTTTTTTTAATTGTTATTAGTTGCGCTTTTGGAAGTGCAATTATAGTATTACTTCTTTTAGCTTATTTCAGACCAGATTTATTTCGCGCATTTTTTCGTTTTTCACTTCAAAATCACAATGATTATTCAGAAATAGAGAATCAATCAAAGACAGGATATTTGTCCATGTTACCTATAATGAATTCTAGGAATTTAGTAAATTCCAAAAACTTAAAAGATGATGAAGCATTAGATAATTTAATTAATGAATGTGATCTGCGGGCAGAAATCCGTGCGGAAGAAATTGATATTATTGGCGATCAACTTGAAAAGTTTAGTCGTGAACAACATTATCTCAATCATCAAGATCTTAGACAACTGAGTATAAGTGATCTATCCATAGAAGAAAGCTCGCATAAATCTAAAGAAGCAAAAGGTTCTTTATTTGTTGATGATACAAATATGGCAAGATGTGATGATATGCTATCCAGCCTTATAGAGTTAATGAGCACATCCCCCAAATATCCCGATGGCGTAACGCTAGAAAGCGTCCAAGAATATATGGATGCATCCGAAACACATCATAAAAAATTACTTAATTTGGCGACGACTTTAATTCCTGAGTTACATAGTTTATTAAATGAGCAAAAACAAGAACAAAATGATGAGAAAAAAGTAAATCATTTGAATGGCATTTACTCTGATAATGAGAGTAAATCTACAGATTATAGGAGATAAAATTGACACTTATATTGGTTTTGGGTTTATTATTAGTAGCAATTCCTGTTGTGGTTTACATAGGAGTAAAAATATATCAAGGCTTTAAAAAACAAAAAGATAGTAATAATCCTTCTCTTGATAATCTTAATCTTGCTTCTTCAAGGTTCTTATATGAGCGTGTGAATTCAGAACAAACTGAACCATCTAATAATCGTGATAAAAGCGATCTGCAAGGTATTCAAAAACAACAAAATAGTGAGCGGAAAAATCTTATTAAGGCTATTGAAACAAAAATGAAATTAGCTCAATCCTATGAAATAAAGCAAATGAGAAAAAGTGACAAACTTAAAGCTTTTACCGCTTATATTGAAGTGGCAAAACTAGGATGTGAGGAAGCATTAGCTCCTCTCGAACGTATAGCAGAAGATTTAAGCTCTAAGGAGCAAAGAGAGTTAAGTCAACTTTATAAATTTTTTAAAAATCCTCAGAAAGAACAATATTGGATCGATAAAGCACAAGAAGTAGAAAGATTTGATTTTAACCACTAAAATGATGCAAGCTAGTCTGTCCTGAAGATTATTATCTTGGTTTGTTGAACATTGCGTATCTTCAATACTATAGCAAGCGTAGCCTTGATTACGCTGCGCTGCATCAAGGCTACGCTTGCTGGCGATTTAATATTATGGATTGCATCTCGTTGGTGGCAAGCCCAATATCAAGAAGAAACTAGAAAAGTATCTGCCGAAATTAGGCAGGAACTACGTAACGGTAATATTACTTTAAATAAAAATCATACCCCTTGGGCAAAAAAGTAAGAGGTGAAAAAATATGATTTATTTGTGGAGAATACCTAAAAATTATAAAAATCGAGATATAGGTGAGTATGATAGAGATAGTTCTCCTAACAGTTATTGCTTGATAAAAGGAATTTTTTTAAAAGGGTTTTCGCCAATTCCTCACGTAGATTTTATTGTTCCTAGAAAAAATATTTCTAAATTTGATTGCTTACCAAACAATAGTTTAGTTCCACTTGTAAATGATAAGATAAAAAATATATTGGAAGATGTAGCACCTAACGATGTCCAATTTTTTCCAGTGAAACTAACATGTAAGGATGGTGAACTAGAAGGTTATTATTTTTGCACCAGAGATATTTATTTGAGTAAAAATCATTTTATTGGGGAAAAAGAAAGTGTTTTCGGTTAAAAATTTGACATAAATTTGTAAAAGATATATGATTTATCATCCTGTGATATTTTGTATTTTTTAGCAATTTAATCAAATAAATGGATTGAGTTTTGCATCATAGATAGTCCTACCAATTATTAAGGATAGAAATGGTTTTTTTAATTGTTATTAGTTGCGCTTTTGGAAGTGCAATTATAGTATTACTTCTTTTAGCTTATTTCAGACCAGATTTATTTCGCGCATTTTTTCGTTTTTCACTTCAAAATCACAATGATTATTCAGAAATAGAGAATCAATCAAAGACAGGATATTTGTCCATGTTACCTATAATGAATTCT
>JAUIBC010000013.1 GCA_030427555.1 Gammaproteobacteria bacterium
AGTAAATATATTGATTTATATAAAATTATACTACTTATCTACAGAAAATCTTAACGTAATAATAAACATAAATTCTCTTAAATATATTTTGTTATTATTATAAGATACCAATAAAAATTTCTTACCTTGCTACCATCATTAGGGTGAATTGGAAGGGCACGGGCGTGGGCGACCGTGAAGCTAATCGCTGCGCGAGATATTTATTTTTTTAAATTACCTAATTTATTAATTCATCAATATCTAAATCAGAAGAAGCCAACAACGATTTTTCTGGTACTGCCATTTTTGGGGGAACTAATTTGGTTGTTAATAACCGCCGTATAAGACTATTATTATCTTGTAAATAAAAGTTAATTAAAATTAAATTTTATACTTATCAAGAAGTAGTCCAGATCTAAATACATATGTTTACTACAGGATTTGTTTCTAGTAACCATATTGATTTATATGGAATTATATCACTTATCTACAGAAAAACTTAACGTAATAACAAACATAAGTTTTCTTAAATATATTTTGTTATTATTATTGAAAAACTTTTTTGATTTTAAAAAATTCTCTTATCTTTGCATTCACCAATAGATTAATTTAAAATCAACACTATATTTTTAATAAATTTATTGATATATGAACAATCAAAAGCAAAATACGCATTTTGGTTTTAAAAACGTTGCCTGGAATGAAAAACAAAAAATGGTTGGCGAAGTTTTTCATTCAGTTGCTGATAAATATGATGTTATGAATGACCTAATGTCTTTAGGTATTCATAGAGTATGGAAGATTTACGCAATAGAACTAAGTCAAATTCGTCCTGGTAATATAGTCTTAGATTTAGCAGGAGGAAGTGGCGATTTATCTAAATTAATCTGTAAAAAAGTTGGCAAAGAAGGTCATGTTTATTTAGCAGATATTAATTCCAGTATGCTAGAAGTTGGCAGAAATAAACTTATTGATAGTGGTTATTTGCAAAATGTAGATTTTATACAAGCAAATGCTGAAAATTTACCATTTAAAGATAATTTTTTTAATTGTGTAACTATAGCGTTTGGATTACGTAATGTAACAGATAAACTAAAAGCTATTAAATCTATGTATAAAGTTGTTAAACCAGGAGGTAAGTTAATAGTTCTTGAGTTCTCAACTCCAGTTTTACCTGGTTTAAAACCACTATATGATTGGTATTCTTTTAATTTATTACCAAAAATAGGTGAATTTGTGGCTAAAGATAGTGCTAGTTATGAATATTTAGCTGAATCAATTAGAATGCATCCCAAACAAGAAGATTTAAAAGAGATGATTGAAGAAGCCGGATTTGAAGATTGTCGTTACCATAATTTAAGTGGCGGAATAGTTGCTATTCATATAGCATATAAGTATTGAGATTGATATGATCAAAGAATACACATTATTAGCTTTAGAAAAGGCATTAAATCATGCTCTTGCATTAGATGATTCTACTCAAGAGAAAATGAGTAAATTAAATAATAAAGTTTTAGAAATAGTTATTAGCCCTTTGAATGTTTTTTTCTTTATAACTTTTATAGATTCTAAGCTAAAATTATTAGCAAAATATGCAGATAATCCGGATGTTATAATTCATAGTAATCCGATTGGGTTGATTAAATTAAGTCTTTTACCAACATCAAAATCGAGATCATTGTTTAATGATAAAATAAAAATATCAGGAGATCTTGAACTTGGACAGCAAGTAAAAAGATTGTTTGATGAATTAGATATAGATTGGGAAGGACATTTAGCACAATTTACCGGTGATGTGGTAGCTCATCAAATAGGTTCTATTTATCGTAGTGGTAGAGATTTTAAGCAAAAAGTTAGTAAATCTTTAAAAAGAAACATAGTAGAATATTTTCAAGAAGAAATTCGTGAAATTCCGTCTATTGAAGAAGTTGAAGATTTTTATAATGATATCGATGAATTGTCTTTAAGAACAGAGCGTTTATCAGCGCATATTAATAAAATATTGGTAGAACATGAAGTCGATTAAACAGTTTTTTCGCTTATTACAGATAAATTATATTTTTGCTAAAAATGGTTTAGATAGAGTATTAGTTTCTATTCGTTTTTTTAGAGTTTTTAGCTTTATTGTATATTTTAATCCATGGAATTGGTTACGCAGAGAACCATTATCTAGAGGTATTGCTTTACGTAAAACATTAGAGGAATTAGGGCCTATTTTTGTTAAGTTTGGCCAAGCTCTTTCTACTAGGCCAGATATTTTACCAAAAGATATAGCCTTTGAATTGGCAAAGTTACAAGATGATGTTCCACCTTTTGATAGTGATATTGTCTTAGAAATAATCACCAAGACTTACGGAATATCTGCTAATGAAGTATTTGCAAACTTTACTGAAAAACCTTTAGCCTCAGCATCAATTGCACAAGTTCATGCAGCAACCTTAATAACAGGGGAAGATGTAGTAGTTAAAATTTTACGTCCAAAAATTAAAAAAGTAATTCAAAAAGATATTAGTATTTTAAAAACCATTGCATATATGTTTGAAAAATACTCAAAAGAAGCACGTAGATTCAAGCCTAAAGAAATAGTTTCTGAATTTGAAAGGAATATTTTTGATGAATTAGATTTGCATCGTGAAGCTGCTAATGGATCTCAGTTGCGCCGTAATTTTTTAAATTCGCCACTTCTATATGTTCCAGCCATTTATTGGGATTACGTAACTGACAATATCTTAGTTATGGAAAGAATTTATGGTATTCCAGTCACCTCACTTGATGAACTAAAAAAACATAATATAAATTTAAAAGTATTAGCCGAGCGCGGTTTAGAAATATTTTTTACCCAAGTATTTCGTGATTGTTTTTTTCATGCAGATATGCATCCTGGAAATATATTTGTTTCAACAAATAATCCGCAAAATCCACAATATATATGCATAGATTTTGGAATTATAGGCACATTAAATGATAGCGATAAACTATATCTTGCTGAAAACTTACTTGCTTTTTTTAATCGAGATTATAAAAAAATTGCAAAATTACATATAGAATCAGGCTGGGTTTCAAAACAAACTAGAGTAGATGAATTTGAAAGTGCGATTCGAACAGTTTGTGAGCCAATATTTGAAAAGCCTTTAAAAGATATTTCATTTGCTTTAGTTATTTTAAAATTATTTCAAGTAGCAAGACGTTTTGAAATGGAAGTTCAGCCGCAATTAGTTTTGTTACAAAAAACTTTATTAGCAGTTGAAGGATTGGGGCGTCAAATTTATCCAGAATTGAATCTTTGGTATACAGCAAAACCACATTTAGAAAAGTGGATTCGTGAGCAAATTGGAATTAAATCATTATTTAAGCATGCTAGAGAAAATGCTCCATTTATTATAGAACAATTGCCATATATGCCAAAGTTAATAAATGATGTATTATTGAACTTAAAAGATCAAAAATCTATAAATAGATCTGAAGATAATATTATCCAAAATAAATCATCAAAAATAAACGATTGGTATGATGGTTTGCTTGCAGGGCTTTTTGTCTCAGTAACCTCTTTTACAGCTACATTGCAATTTAATTTGCTTGATCCAACAAAAATAACAAAAACCATGTTTGGAGCAACGTTAGTTATTGGTTTTTTTATGTTAACGCGAGTTTATAGGAGTAAATAATTATGGGATTAAGTGGTATTAGTCCATTATCTTTGTTGTTAATTCTGTTAATTTTTGTCATGCTTTTTGGTACTAGTAAAATTAAAAATATAGGAGCAGATTTAGGTAACGCTCTAAAAAGTTTTAAAAAAGCTTTAAATAGTGACGATTAATGAGCAAGTTATTAATAGTAATTTTTGTTTTTATAATCGTTTTTACTCCGCAAAAATTACCATCTTTTATAAGAGAAATATCTAAACTTTTTGCAAGTTATATTTCGCTTAAAAAAAAACTTATTAGTTTCATCGATGGAAATATTGCGCAGGAATTAATTCTTAATGAAAATATTAGAAAAGCCCAAGCGGCAGATAGTATATATACGGAAATAAACAAAGACAAAAACCAAATAAATTAAACACAAAGATAAAATTTAGCACCAATTAATGGGTGTTTGATTAATTATATGTTGAAATAGTTGAGCATATAGAATAAAGTGTGATGCTTATTCATTTCGGAGTTATGATTTAAAATGAAGAACAACCAAAAAAAGGAAGAAAATAATTTTCACAAGCTTTCCATGGTTGAAAGGCTTAAATCAATTGTGCGTGGATCTATTGGAAATCTGATAGAGTGGTATGATTGGTATGCATACGCGGCATTTTCTATATATTTTGCCAAATCATTTTTTCCAAATAATAGTTTAACCGCACAATTACTTAATACCTCGGCAATTTTTGCAGTTGGTTTTTTTATGCGTCCAATAGGTGGATGGATAATGGGAAACTATGCTGATAGAAAAGGTAGAAAAAATGCGTTGATTGCCTCAGTTATGTTAATGTGTTTAGGATCTATGATAATTGCAGTTACTCCAAGTTATAATTCAATTGGAATAGCAGCTCCAATATTGTTAGTTCTTGCAAGATTATTACAAGGATTATCGGTTGGTGGGGAATACGCATCTTCTGCAACTTATTTAAGTGAGATGGCGACTAAAAATCATCGCGGATTTTTTTCAAGTTTTCAGTATGTAACTCTTATTGCAGGTCAATTGGTCGCGTTATTATTGCTAATTTTATTACAGCAAGTGTTTTTAACTACTGAACAATTGGAGAGCTTTGGTTGGCGTATTCCTTTTGTGGTCGGAGCTTTGTTATCTATAGTCGCTCTTTATTTAAGATGTGGTATGCAAGAGACAGAATCATTTCTTGAAAGTAAGAAGAATAATAATAAGAAAAATACTAACCTTTTAAAGCTTCTATTGCATTATCCTAAGGAAATAGCAGTTGTAGTAGGTTTAACTATGGGAGGAACAATAGCTTTTTATACATATAGTACTTACATGCAAAAATATTTGGTTAATAGTGTTGGCTTTAGTAAAAGTAGTGCCACTCTTATTTCTGCTGGTACATTATTTTTCTTTATGTTAATCCAACCATTAGTTGGGTCTTTGTCTGATAAAATAGGACGTAGGCCGATTTTGATTTCTTTTGGAGTTTTAGGAACTATTTTTACTGTTCCAATTTTAAGTGCTTTAAATCATGTTCAATCATATTCTGGAGCCTTTATATTGATTATGGCAGCATTAATTATTGTTAGTGGCTATACATCTATAAATGCCGTAGTTAAAGCAGAGTTATTCCCAGTTGAGATACGTACTCTTGGGGTAGGATTACCATATGCTATTACTGTATCTATATTTGGTGGTACCGCTGAGTATATTGCTCTTTGGTTTAAAAATGAAGGTATGGAAAGTGGTTTTTATTGGTATGTTACAGCTTGTATAGCTTGTTCTTTGGTAGTTTATTTATTTATGAAAGATACCAGAGACTGCTCTACAATAGATCATGACTCTTCAGGTGAAGATAATGATAAACAAAGAGTTATTACACCAAAAAATAATTCTTTTGCTAAAAAAGGATTTACTAGTTCTTTTAAACCAACTGAATTTTAGTAATCATGCAAAAAGTGGCATTAATTACAGGTAGTGCTAGAAGAATTGGCGCTGCTGTTGCTACTTATCTGCATTCACACGGGTTTAAAATAATTATTCATTGTAATAATTCTTTACCTGCAGCACGTATTCTTAGTGATGAGTTAAATAGGATACGTGCTGATAGTGCTAAAGTAATACAAGCATCTCTTGATTCTAAAGACAATATCGAAAAGCTTATTCAAGATAGTTTTAATTGGGAAAATCGCTTAGATGTGATAGTTAATAACGCTTCAATATTCTCAAAAAATCTTAATAAGATGGATGAGATGTGGAGTATTAATGTTAAAGCTCCGTATATTTTAAATAATTTAGCATATAAATATCTACAAGCAGTAAAAGGTAGCATTATTAATATTACTGATACCCATGCACGTAAGCCTATTAAAGGGTATCCTATTTATTGTCAAACTAAAGCAGCCCTTAGAATGCAAACCAAAGCCTTAGCTTTAGAGTTTTCCCCTGATGTAAGAGTAAATGCTGTTGCTCCAGGAGCTATTTTATGGCCTGAGGGAGAGAACGACTTGAGCGAAGATAAAAAGCAGTTTATCATCTCTAATACATTGTTAAAAAAACATGGCGATCCAGTAAATATAGCTAAGGCGGTTTTGTCTTTAATTGATAATGATTTTATTACTGGGCATGAAATCGTTGTGGATGGCGGTCGAAATATTTGAGGATTTAAAATGATTAACTTTGCAATTATTTTATCAGGTTGTGGTCAGCATGATGGTTCTGAGACTCATGAAACTATTTTAACTTTATTAGCAATGGATAAAGCTTCAGTTAATTGGCAAGCATTTGCCCCAGATATTAGCAATAACCAAATTATTAATCATTTAACTAATAATCCTCAGGAAAATGAAAGCAGATCGGTGTTGCTTGAGTCAGCTCGTTTAGTACGAGGAAAAATAAAACCTCTTTCTGAAGCTAATGCCGCTGATTTTGATGCCATAGTTTTCCCTGGTGGTATGGGAGCCGTAACAGTTCTTTGTAATTGGGCGCAAAAAAAGTCCGATTTTACTTTTAATCCAGAAGTTAAAAAGTTAATTGAAGATGCTAAAAGGTTACATAAACCAATGGGCTTTATCTGTATAGCGCCAATGATGATAACTAAAATATTCAATGATGCAAAATTTACTATAGGAAATGATAAGGAATTAGCTAAAGAAATAGCTCAATCAGGTTGTCAACATGTGGATTGCATATCATCAGACGTTGTTATAGATGAAAAAAATAAATTAGTTACTACTCCAGCGAATATGTTAAATGCTAGTATAGGTGTGGTTGGTGAAGGTATTTCCAAATTGATTAATAAATTGATTGGTATGTGTAAATAAATGATATATAATTATTGATATTTAACAATAAAACGATTAATAATGACAAAATCTAGTCATATTTTAGTGTTGCCACATGACTCTACTCCTGGTAAAACCTACATTATTGGTGATGTACATGGATCTGCTCTTTCATTGCAAGCAGTTTTGAATCAATTAAATCCGGAAGATATTCTTGTCATACTTGGTGATTTGATTGATAGAGGAGAGTCAGCTCCAGGATGTCCTACTAGTGCTGAGGTATTAGAATTAATCATTAGTTATAATAATGCACCTATTGGTACTAAACCCAAAATATATGCCATTCAAGGTAATCATGAAAGGCTTTTTTTAGAAATCATGAATATTTTTGATCGTTTAAAAAATGGCGAGCGTGTTCCTGATGAGTATTTGTTGGCTGTGGTAGTTTTTATCAAGAATGGAGGTGAATGGATCTTTAAGCATGATACAAAAGATTCACTTAAGAGACTATTAGTGTTCCGATCTTTTGCTTTAGGAGAAAAATCACCACCTTATCTTGCTTATATTAATAAAGCACTAAACGAAATCTTTGCAGAGCCAGATAAGCATCTTATTCCGAATCTTGATGTATATCGAAATCTAATAAAGTCACTGCCTTTTGTTATTAAAATAGATGGAAAATATCCAGTTCTGTGTGCACACTCCGATTTGAATATAAGTGACGCTGATATTGATCGCAAAATTGTAAATCAAGAAGATTTTACATATAGTGAGATTAAGTATATGACCTCTGCAAGAGTTAATGAATTTAATTCTAAAGGAGTACGTAATAGCAGTTCTAGGTTAGTTATGGTGGGGCACAATCCTATTGACGATAAAAAGAGAATTACTGATAACCCAGTGCTTGCAGTTAGAGAAGATACTAATCATGTTAATTTAGACGGCGGAGCATATTTTAGTAATGGATTTTTATTGTTAGATATTGTAGATCTTACAGTTGCAGTTGTTGGTGAAAACATTTCTGATAAGGATAAAAGTTTTTTAAGTGACGCGCAACAGACTATCCAACTACATTTGAACAAGATAAAGTGTAATAATGAAATAGAAAAACCCTCAGAGGATGATGAATATACTCCTAAACGCCGACGTTTTATGTAAAAAACTCCATTATGACTATAATTAGAAAGTGGTTTATCATTAAAAATGAAGAAGTTCTTTTACCTAATAAACAAAATGTGTATTTTGATGATTATAGCATTGCTAATATAAGACCATATTTTTTAAGGCATTTTGATCTTGGTATTATTGATAATACTCAGTATTTAGCTGTAGAGATAGATGATAGTTTTTATCTAAAAGGTAATTTTGAGTTAACTTCTTTAAGAAAAGCATTATCTCTTATATCATCAGAACAATATTCGATGGTTGTTAAAGCATATTCTGTAATTCGTTCTGATAAAAACCACCAATTTTGTGGGCGTTGTGGGGAATATACTGTTACACGAGAGAAACAATTTGAGCGTTTTTGTCGTTCTTGTGATGTTAGTTTTTTTCCGCGTATATCCCCTTCTATAATTGTACTGATTCATAGAGATGATCAATTAATTATGGCAAGAAGCCCACATTTTGCTGAAGGTGTATATGGACTTATTGCTGGATTTGTTGAAACTGGCGAAACACTTGAAGAGGCAGTTCATCGTGAAATACAAGAAGAAATTGGAATAAAAGTTAAAAATATAGTTTATTTTGGTTCACAGCCTTGGCCGTTTCCAGATTCATTAATGTTGGCTTTTACTGCTGAACACGCTTCAGGTGAAATTGTAATTGATAATAAAGAAATAGAAGAAGCAGGTTGGTATCGCTACGATAACTTGCCTGGTAGACCTTCAATGGCTATTAGTATAGCTTCTAAATTATTGGATAATTTTGTTAATATTTGTAAGAAAAAATATGACAGTTTTTAGTAATCTTTAAGAACCTGTTTAAAGTCTTTTAAGAAATAAAGTTAAGAACGCAAGCACTAGCATTTGCACCATCTCGATCGGTAACATTGGCGGTTGTAACATAAATAGCATGAGGTAATCCTTGTGTATCTACAGCAATTTTGGCGCTTTATTCCTGATGCTTGGTAAAAAATATTAATGCATCAGAGGGTTTCTTCAACACATTAAGGCCACTAGATTGCTTTAGCGCTTGCGCGCTTCGCAACGACGACTTTAAAAATTGTATTGATATCCTTATCATTTTTCCGGCAAAGCATATCATGAACAAAAGACTTTAAACAGGTTCTGAGGCGCGTATTTGACTACTTATGGCTATTCATTAATCTGGTAGTACTCTTCGCCTTTTTTGATCATTCCAAGTTCGTATCTTGCTTGTTCTTCAAGAGATTGGTTGCCTGATTTCAGTTCGGTAATATCTGCTTCTATTATTTTGTTGCGCTGGGCTAGTTTCTCATTTATTTCTTCTTGATGTTCAAGTTTCTTTTGGAGTTTCACCCATTGAGGGATACTGCCATCACCGAACCAAAGTTTATATTGTAAGCCAAATAGTGCTAATATCAGGATTAGAATTATTGCTTTCATATTTCTACTTGTTAAAAATAGATTTACCGGCATATGGTAAACTTGAAATCTCATGTATGCGTAACAATTGATTATATTTTCCAACTCTGTCAGTACGACATAAAGAGCCAGTTTTTATCTGTCCGCATCCAGTTGAAACTGCAAAGTCTGCAATAAATGAATCTTCAGTTTCACCAGAACGATGAGATATTATACAGCTATATCCATTAGATTTTGCCAGTTTAATCGTTTCTCTAGTTTCTGTTAATGTACCAATTTGATTTAATTTTATCAATATAGAATTAGCTACCTGCTTATCTATACCTTTTTGTAATATTTTTTTATTAGTAACAAATAAATCATCTCCAACAAGCTGGACTTTTTGACCAATTTCTTTGGTTATTTCTTGCCATCCTTCCCAATCACTTTCATTTAAACCATCCTCAATGCTTACAATAGGGTAATCATTAGTTAAAATTTTATAATAGGATATTAATTCAGATGTTGTTAAAGTTCTATTTTCAGATTTAAGAACATATTTTTCATTTACAAAAAACTCAGAGGCGGCGGCGTCTAATGAAAATACTATATCTTCGCCTAAGTTGGCCCCAACAATATTTACTGCTTCTGAGAGTAAATCTAAAGCTTGTCTATTGGATTTTAAATTTGGAGCAAAACCGCCTTCATCTCCAACAGCGGTATTAAAGCCTTGTTTTTTTAAATTGGATTTTAAAGCTAAAAATACTTCGGCACCCATTTGTAAAGCTTCAGGAAAGTCTCGGGCACCAATAGGCATTATCATAAACTCTTGAATATCAACATTATTATCAGCATGAGCACCACCATTTAAAATATTCATCATTGGTACTGGCATTAGCATTACTTCTTGTTGATTTAAAGAAATAAATAAAGGTAATTGCATCGCATTAGCGTGAGCTCTAGCAGCAGCTAATGATACAGCAAGGATTGCATTCGCTCCAAGATTAGATTTATTTGGTGTGCCATCAAGTTCGCATAAACAGGCATCTATATGCGCCGTTTCGGCAACAGAAATATTGCGAAGAGCTATATTTATATCGTGATTAATATGATGTACCGCTTTTAATACCCCACGCCCGTTGTATCTTTTAATATCATTATCACGTAATTCACAGGCTTCAAGGCTACCAGTTGATGCGCCTGAAGGTACAGATGCACGGCCAATAGTGCCGTCATCTAATAAAACATCAGCCTCAACTGTTGGATTACCACGTGAGTCTAAAATTTCTCGACCTTTTACATTGACAATTCGCATTATCTATCCTTAATTTTGGGGCGTTTTTTTATATTTATATCCTGTAATTGTGAAGACAGGCTTTAGCATTTAATTAAGTTTAAAAACTCTATGCGAGAGCTTTGATTATTACGCATTTCACCAAGCATGACTGATGTTGTCATAACTGAGCTTTGCTTCTCTACGCCTCGCATCATCATGCATAAATGTTGTGCTTCAATAACTACGGCAACACCTCTAGCATTAGTTATTTCACCAATACAATTGGCGATTTCAGAAGTTAACCTTTCTTGAATTTGTAACCTTCTTGCAAAATAATCTACGATTCGCGCTATTTTGGATAACCCAAGTACTTTTCCCTGAGGGAGATACCCAACGTGGCATTTTCCTAAAAAAGGTAACAGATGATGCTCACACATTGAATATAGTTCAACGTTTTTAACGATAACCATTTCATTCATGTCTGATTCGAACAAAGCATCATTAATTATATCTTCAATATTTTCACTATAGCCTTTGGTAAGATATTGCATAGCACTGGCAGCGCGCTCAGGGGTTTTTTGTAAGCCTTCGCGATTTATGTCTTCACCTATGCCAGTCAGTATTTTTTTGTACAATTCTTTCATTCAAAGTTATCCTAAATTTTAACCAGGAGGCCAGGTTAATTGCCTTCCACCTAATAAATGTAGGTGAATATGGTATATTTCTTGCCCACCTTGAGGGTTTATGTTAAAAACTAGCCTATATCCTGACTCGCTTAATCCTTGTTCTTCGGCTAAATTTTTGGCTGTTAAAATTAAATTTCCTAGTAGTTCCGCATCATCTGATTGTGTATCATTAATCGTTGCAATATGTTTCTTGGGTATTATTAGAAAATGCAACGGGGCTCGCGGAGCAATATCAGCAAAAGCCATAATGTGCTCGTCATTATATACAATTTTAGCTGGTATTTCACCATTTATAATTTTACAAAATAAACAATCCATAATTCTTTTTTCAATTATTAGTAACCATACGGCTATATAATACATATATACAAGCGATGTTCAACTTTACTTGTTATTTATACACCTTTTTATTTTTATTGCTTTTTTTAATGCTATTTGGTTTTTTAGTAATTAATTTTTTAGGTAAGCAATGCATAGGCTCAAAATTTTCTATTTCTATTTTTTCTAGTTTAAGTTTAATTAATTTTTCTATGTCTTGTAGTTGGGAGGCTTCATCTGCACAGACCAATGATACCGCAATTCCAGCAGATCCAGCACGGCCAGTTCGTCCAATTCTATGCACATAATCTTCTGCAACTTGAGGTAAATCAAAGTTAACGACACAAGGTAATTGTTCAATATCAATCCCTCGCGCTGCGATATCAGTTGCCACTAAAACATGTACTTTGCCAGATTTAAAATCTACTAATGCTTTAGTGCGTTGCGATTGAGACTTATTACCATGAATAGCGGCAGCACATATGTTGGCTTCTGCTAACTGTTGGACTAATTTATTTGCGCCATGTTTGGTGCGTGAAAAAACTATAGTTTGTCCCCATTTCTTTTTATGAATTAAATGACTCAATAAAGCTGTTTTGCGCGCTTTATCAACTGGATGAACTATTTGTTTTATCTTATTAACGGTAGTATTTCTTGGAGTTACATCTATCTCTACAGGCTGATTTAGCATTTTTTGAGCTAGTTTGCGGATTTCTGTTGAAAAAGTTGCTGAAAACAGTAGCGTTTGTTTTTTTTGAGGTAATAAATTAATAATACGTTTAATGTCATGAATAAATCCCATGTCCAGCATGCGATCAGCTTCATCTAATACTAAAGTATCTATTTGGTTAAATTGAATGGCATTTTGATTATGTAAATCGATTAAGCGTCCTGGAGTTGCTACTAAGATTTCAGTTCCGGCACGTAATTTCATCATTTGTGGGTTAATTTTAACTCCACCATAAACAACAGTTGATCTTAGCGATAAATAGCGTCCGTATTGCAGGATACTTTCATGTACTTGCGCAGCCAATTCGCGTGTTGGGGTAAGAATTAAAACACGTACTCTATTAGATTGGACTCGAGGTTTTTTACTGATATTTTGTAAAATAGGTAATACAAAACTGGCCGTTTTACCGGTGCCTGTTTGCGCAGATGCTAGCAAATCTCGGCCGTTTAGAATCACTGGGATAGCTTGTGATTGAATTGCTGATGGTTTATTATATCCTGATTCTGTAACTGCACGAATTAATGGTTCAAGCAAATTTAAATTATTAAAACTCATAGTGTCTCTAAATTGGTTATCAAAGTTTATTTGTGCTCATTCTAACATAAATGAATCAAATTTGGGATTAATAAATTAATGCTAAACAACTTGTCCAGCAGCCCATCCTGAAGACCATGCCCATTGAAAGTTGTATCCACCAAGCCATCCGGTTATATCTAAAACTTCACCAATAAAATATAAACCAGGGACTTTTTTAGCCTCAAATGTTTTTGAAGAGATTTCATTACAATCTACGCCACCTATGGTAACTTCAGCGGTTCTATATCCCTCTGTTGCATTTGGCTTAATTATAAATCTTTGTAATACGTCTACTATATTTTTTAAGTGTTGATGGGTTAATTGTTTGATAGGTTTATTTAATATACTTCCATCAAGGAAAACTTCTAGGATGCTCTTTGGCATAAGCAATCCTAAAATATTTTTGCAATTACTTTCAGGTTGGGTTTGCTTAAGGTTTAATAGTTCTTCATATAAATCAAGATCAGGAAGCATTTGAATTAAAATTTCATCGCCAGGATTCCAATAAGAGGAAATTTGTAAAATAGCAGGCCCGCTTAGGCCTCGATGTGTAAATAAAACGTTTTCTCTAAAAGATTGTTGATTGCATGAAACGATACAATCTTGTGATACCCCAGAAAGTACTTCATATTTTGCTTTATCTTTTGGATGTAAAGTTAAAGGAACAAGGCCGGCTCTTGTTGGATATACGTTTAAACCAAATTGGGTTGCAACTTGATAACCAAATGGACTTGATCCTAGTGTTGGAATAGATAATCCTCCTGTTGCAATTACAACAGATTGGCAGAAATAATTATCTTGTTGGCATGTAACATTAAATCCATTTGTAATACGTTTTATGGAAGTAATATTTTGGTTAAGTTTAATTTCTACATTATGTTTATTACATTCAGCTAAAAGCATGTCGACGATTCTTGATGACTTATCCTTACAGAACAATTGCCCTAATTTTTTTTCAAAATAAGGAATTTTATATTGTTCAACTAATTCAATAAAGTTCCAAGGCGTATATCTGCTTAAAGCAGATTTGCAAAAATGAGGGTTATTGGATAAAAATTGTTGTGGGGTTGTCTGGGTGTTAGTGAAATTGCATCTACCACCACCAGACATTAAAATTTTTTTTCCAGCTTTATTAGTTTTATCTAAAACAATAACGGAACGCCCACGTTTTCCGGCCTCAAGCGCGCACATCAAACCAGCTGCCCCTGCCCCAACTACTAAAATATCAATATGTCGCAGCATTATAGTTAGCTATTATCTTAAAGCCGGAGCGCATAATGGAGCTTCATCTTCAAATGCAAGTTCTTTAGGTTTATTCTTATTTTCAAAGTTTGTCAGTTTCACACCGGAAACTTTAACGCATACGTATAAAGCAGTAGCAGCTATAGCGGCCTCCAAACTTATGGTGTATAAACCGATAATTATCATTGGGATAAAGATATGTTCAGCAAGAGATTTAGCAAGTTGCAATCCGGTTTTGCTGACATTTTTGTTACGAGCATCCACTATATCGCTTGTTTCTTTATGGTTCGCGTATATAGATTTTGCGGCTCTAGCTTCAGCATAAGCTCCTATTTCTCTTCTAGACAAAATTATTGCAACCGCAACTACACAGGCGAAGAAACCAATAGGCGCCATTAGTGGTGTAGCAAGAGAAAAAGTTAGGGCAAGACTTGCTATAAATAATGTTGTTGCAAAAATACACATTAAAAAAGTAGTGCGTATTCCGGCACGCATTATTTTTGCTTGATCAATCATTGCTTGATACATTTCTACGTGCTCTTCAGAATTATTTTCCTTTGCTAGCTCTATTTGTTCACCTAGCCATAGTATTTCTGCTGCTAGTTGTTTATCTTTATTAAATAATATAATACTTAAAAGAGTAATATCAAAAAGTAGTGCGCCGGTTAATATCCAGTTAGCAATAGGTATAGGTATTTTAAATAATAATGAATAGTTGGTTATAAGATTGAACGTCAACCAAAATATATCATTGGCAAAAACATCCCACAAACGCATAAACTCCTTTTTAGCTCTGGTTCCTATCCCAAATGCAAGTTCCGCGTAGCTTGTTGGATTAATGGCATGTTTAATTATTAACGACAACCCACTTATAATTTTAACGGCAAATATTAAAACGCTTAAAAGATTAAATACCGGGGTTGGATAATCCATCCTAGAGGTGTTTATAAAAATACCTTGAAACTTGCCTTTGGAATTAATAATTCCTAATGATTGTAAAAGCGTAAATAACTGCTTCAAAGATATACGCGGGAATGTGTAACTAAGCCTGTAAAGATTTAGTTCAGACATCCATTGTATAAATTGACTGGGGCTAAATGTAAAAAGGTATTTTAAAAAGTCATAAATTGCTTCGAAGTAAGATTTTACTTTTTCTTTATTTATCCCTTCTTTTATTTTATTGATTATTATATTTTCTGCTTTTTCTTTTGCATTTGCTATTCTTGTCTTAATTATCGTATATCTTTCATCATTTTTAGCTAGTTCTTTCTCAAGGTCTTGCATTTCATCGCGAGTTGCCGAAAAAGCGCTTACCATAATTGGTTTTAAGCAATCAGTCTTTTTTTCTAAGATTAATTCTTTGGTTTTATCTGAATAAGCGTTCGAACCTGGGTCATTAATTACTCTTGTGAGTAATTCGTTATGTAGTTTAGCGCTGCTATATAATTCTTCAGATTTGCGATAATTATCTTTGATTTTTTCAAAAAGTTCAGGATCCTGCTCTAATTGTTCTTTTGTTAAATTTTGCTCACGATGATCTACAGAATATTTTTGTGTGCTGTTATAGGAAAAAAAATCTGTATGCCATTTAGATTGAACACTCATAATACATCTAGCCTAAAATAAATCAATAAGTCTAAAAACATACCGTATCATGTTCTTCTTCTTTAGGCAATAGATAAAGTGAAAAATTTTTCTACCCTGCATAAAAAACACATGAATAGACAATTTGAAAGCAAATCGTTTTCTATAAGACATTATAATCATAATAAATACATTGACATTGTATTTATTATGATTATAATGTTTAATATTTATGGTTAAAGGGTGTTTTATGTTCATACCAAGGTCCGTTAAAAAAGATTCAGATTTTCATATGCAAAGAAATGAAGATATTGCTCGATATAAAAAGAACATGAATCGTTTGCGAGAAAAGATTGAATCTAACGAACAACAAAAAAACAATACAGGGATATCTTTAATTAAGTTGTTAGATAACTATATGAATAATTATTATCACTTATCAGATAGGTCAAAAAATATGGTTGGCAAATATGCCGATGCTATAGATTCAATTATAAATATACTAGATGCCAGTGATGAAAAAACTCTAGATTTTGATATATGTATTGAAAGACTTAGTCCAAATCCAACAACAATGGATACAACTAAGGGGATAATTCTGATGTCTTTAGCTATTATTTTGGCTATTGGTTTTATTCTGTTGAGTATATATTTATGGTCGTGTTTACCTTATACAGAACCTTATATATATGCTGGGCAACTTGTAGATCCAATGTCTTCAGTAGTAGAATCTATTTTAGCTTTAGGCTTTATTATATCAGGCTTATTCTTTCTGGTTGGGTTAGATTTTTATACAGATTATAATCCAGAGCGAGATAAGATTGTTGTAGCCATGAAATCTTATAAATCCTCAATTAATATTGAACAATATATAATAGAAGATTATGCAGTGGTAAATAAAAGCGTAATTAGATAATTTGTCTAAAGATACCTGTGTATTTACATTATTTAAGATAGATTTATTTACCAATACAAAAACTTGTAAATATTGCTCCTAATAAGTCATCAGAACTGAACTCACCAGTGATTTTAGTTAGTTCTTGATGAGCCAAGCGCAAGTCTTCAGCTAATAACTCGCCTGACAGATTAGTATTTAAGGCAATTTCACCTGATATTAATAATTCTCTAGCGGCCTCTAAAGCTTGTAAATGTCGCCTTCTTGCTAAAAACTGACCTTCTGCAGGTTGAAATCCGACAATTTTTTTTATTCTAGTTATTAAATTTTCTACGCCTTTACCTGATTTTGCCGAAATATATATTGCGTCTTCAATATTGGTTGGCGTATTTTTTATATTAACGGTGTCTATTTTATTGTATACGTGAATAATTGGAATGTTATCTGGTAGCTTATTTTTAATATCAGCATTTAAATTTGGCGCATTATTTTTATCGTTTATATCTGTTAATAATAAAACTAAATCAGCACGTTTAATTTCATCTAAAGCGCGTTTAATACCTTCTTGTTCTATTATATCCTGGCTTTCGCGAATGCCGGCAGTATCTATTATGTTTAATGGTATGTCATCAATTATAACATGCTCGCGCATGACATCTCTTGTGGTACCAGCAATTTCAGTTACAATCGCCACATCACGCCCGGCAAGATGGTTAATGAGAGTGGATTTGCCAGCATTGGGACTACCAGCAATAACGATAGATATACCTTCGCGTATTATTGAGCCGCAATGAGCTTGTTTTAATATTGTATCTAAATTTTGTAAAATATGAGTTAACATCGAGGCTACTTTGCCATCAGCTAAAAAATCTATTTCTTCTTCAGGAAAGTCAATCGCGGCTTCCACATATAAACGTAAATGAATAATTGCATCGGCAAGCCCATGGATCTTTTTAGAAAACTCACCCTGCAACGAGCGCACGGCTAATTTAGCAGCTGTTTCTGAACTAGCATTAATTAAGTCAGCAATTGCTTCTGCTTGAGTTAAATCAATTTTATCATTTAAAAATGCGCGCTCGGAAAACTCTCCTGGGTTGGCTATTCTTGCCAACCCAGTATTTGTACATTCTTTAATTATCTTATCTAAAACAATAGGCGCGCCATGTGCTTGAATTTCAACAATATCTTCGCCAGTGAATGAGTTTGGAGCTTTAAAATAAATTAATATGCCTTGATCAATAATAGTATTATTAGAAAAAAATGGCACATAAAAAGCTTGTCTAGGTTTTATTGTTTTTAAGTTACTTAGCTTTAAGCCAAGAGAATAAGCATTAGGACCAGAGATTCTAACAATACCCACTCCTCCGCGTCCCGGAGGAGTGGCAATCGCAACGATTGTATCCA
This sequence comes from Gammaproteobacteria bacterium, assembly GCA_030427555.1. GTDB lineage: Bacteria > Pseudomonadota > Gammaproteobacteria > Legionellales > Legionellaceae > 2-12-FULL-35-11. Next base: position 18,169 of record JAUIBC010000013.1, read on the forward strand.
TTTATTTTACAGAAGCTAATTTCTTAGGATTGGAGCTTTCACCGTATTTACGAGTGATATACCATTGCTGCAAAATAGATAAGCTGTTATTTACAGTCCAATACAAAACCAAACCTGCAGGAAAGTTTAAAAATAATATAGTAAATACCACTGGTAAAAACATCATAACTTTTGCTTGCATAGGATCTGGTGGCGCAGGATTAAGCTTTTGCTGAATAAGCATAGTTAATCCCATAATAATTGGTAAAACATGGTATTTATCAGGAGATGACAAGTCATTAATCCAGAAAATAAAATCAGCCTGACGTAATTCCACGCTTTCAACTAATACCCAATATAAAGCTATAAATACCGGAATTTGAATTATAATAGGTAAACATCCACCCAAAGGGTTTACCTTTTCTTTCCGGTATAACTCCATGGTTGCTTGACTCATTTTTGCTTTATCATCACCATAGCGTTCACGCAAAGATTGAAGTTTAGGCTGTAATTTACGCATACCTGCCATGGATTTATAGCTTTTTGCTGATAAGCGATAAAAGGCCAGCTTAATTAAAACTGTAACCAAAATAATCGCAACTCCCCAATTACCAACGAAGTTATAAATTGATTTCATTAATGAGAATAATATCTGTGATATAAACCATAACCAACCATAATCAACAGTTAAGTCAAGTCCTGGAGCAATTTCTTTTAAAGTGTCAGTAATTTCTGGACCAAGATATAATTTAGAACCAATATTTTGTACTTTATTTGGTTCAACAGTAATCGCTTGGCTTACATTACCAATAGTGTAATCTTGAGCAATGGTGCGAGTATAAAAGCGATTATTTGTCTCAGCATTAGGAACCCAAGCTGTTAAAAAGTAATGCTGTTGCATTGCTATCCAACCACCTTGCGAATCTACGTCTAAGTCATGTTTTTTCATATCTTTGAAAGATAGTTTTTTATATCTATTTTCTCCAGGGACCGAGTATGAAGCTCCTGTAAAAGAACCAAGTTGTAGCATACTACCTTTATTCTCTTTAGGTGATTTGCGTAGTAATTGAGTATTTAAATATCCAGTCCAGGTAGAAGTACTTTTATTGGCGATTTTATAATCCATATCAATTAAATAGCTTCCACGAGTAAAAGTATAAGTCTTAGTAATTACTAAACCATCATTTAGTTCGGCATTAAGATCTACTGTTAATTTATCTTTGTTTGGAGAAAGATTGTAGCTCTTTTCTGAACTTGTATAGTTAAGATTAAGATTGTTAATTTGCTGATTTTGTACAGTAAATAGATTACTATTTGCTACATATTTACTATATCCATTGTCTTCAAGCAAAGAAAAAGGTTTATTTTTTGCGGCGGTACTTTCTGGGTAATTTAACAAGTTAGTGCTAATAATGTTTCCTTGAGCTGGGTCAATTACCAGAGTAAAAACATCTGTTTTTACTGAAATGTAGTCGCTATTTTTTTCAGCTGGTTGAGTTTCATTATTTTGCAAATACGAGCTTTGTTTAGCAGATTCAACATTCATATTGGGTAGCATATTTGTAGATGTAGAATTAATAGCTAGATTATGTTCTTGTGAATGCGGTACTTGTTGGGATGGATGTTCTATCTGCCAATTATTCCATAGGGAAAATAAGACAAAAGCAAGTGCTCCAAATAATATTACGCGTTTAATATCCATTAGGGTTTCTCTTTGTTAGGTACGGGATCATAGCCACAGCTGCCGCTCCATGGGTGACAACGTAGAAGACGGCAAGTGACTAACCATAGGCCTTTAAGTAGCCCATGCTTATCTAAAGCTTGTAGTGCGTATTGAGAACAACTTGGCTCAAAACGACAAGCTGTGGGAATAAATGGACTGAAAATATATTTGTAAAATTTTATGAAAAATTTGACAATAATCAGCATATCATTCCAAGTAGTTTCTTAATTTACTAAGATCGTTTATTAAGTTGTTTCTCAATGTTACATTTTCAATTCCAGCCAAGCCAGATCTTGCTAGAAATATTATATCTACATTCGGCAGATTATTGCTAGTACGAAAGGCTTCGCGAATAATTCTTTTAAGGCGGTTTCTATCATGTGCTTTTGGAACTTTTTTTTTAGCTATTATTATCCCAATACGTGCATTTTGTAACGTATTACCGCGATACAACAGCAAAAAACCTTGATTAACTAATTTTTTAGGACTAGCAAATACAAAGTCAATTTCTGCTTTAGTTCTTAATCTACGTGCTTTATTAAAATTACCCACTTAGGCGGTTAATCTCTTACGACCTTTAGCACGACGTCTTTTAAGTACCAAACGCCCAGTGCGCGTAGCCATACGGGCACGAAAACCATGATCTCTTTTTCTTTTCAAATTACTTGGTTGAAATGTACGTTTCATGTTAAACCTGCTTACAAATTTTTTGAAGGAAAGTATAATAGATAAAATCCCATCTTCTGTCAAATAAGATTTCATTAATGTGTATTTAAGTTATCATCAATTTTCAAAAATTTAGGATCTGGATGGTTAAATTGTTGATAATCACCGCGTATTGCTTGCAAGATTGTTTGTAAATTCGGAAAGTGTTTACTTAAATCTAAATATAATTCAGATTCTGGTTTGGATTGCAACTCACTAACACTTAAATAAGCCGCTTTGCCCATATCCACATAATAATCTAATGTAACATTGCGTTTTTGCGCAACCCCGGGGAAAAGGCCGCTTAATAACAAGCTTTTGTCACCAACAACTATGAGTTTTTCAATTTGTTTTTTGCCAATGCATGACATAGATTCAAGGAAATCTATTGCAAGAATAGACTCTGCTAGTTGTGGGGATTGTGAAAAGCGTTGGAGTAGAAAAACTAGATAGCTTTCCGTGTTTTCATTAAGCACAATCTGGGTAGATGCTTCCGCTTCACTAACTAGGGCATACCATTGACTTATATCTGTTGGATGTAATATTAAATTTTTCATAGCATCCTTAAATCTAGTACTTCTTAACTATAATTGTAGCAAAATTTTTAGGTTTTGCTGAAAATGATAGATTTTAAACGGATAATTTAGGATTAATCTTTGTGAATTCTTGCCGAATAGTTGTAATCATGTTAACCTTCCGTTCAGCTATATTTATCTTGGGTATATATGCCCTAAGGCCTGTTTTTAACAAGATAAGGTCTTCCGTTTTCTTTCTTTTAAGGTAATTTTTAAGGAATGCAGTATGATACCAATAATGCATTATATGATTTTGTCAGCAATCTTATTTGGTTTGGGATTAGTTGGCGTTATAATTAACCGGCGCAATGTTATTTTGCTGTTGATTTGTATCGAGTTGATGCTGTTGGCGGTTAATACTAACTTCGTTGCTTTTTCTCATTATTATGGGGAAAATTCTGGTGAGGTATTTGTATTTTTTATCTTAACTGTAGCTGCTGCTGAAGCTGCTATTGGTTTGGCTATTGTTATGTTGCTTTTTCGCAATAGAGGCAACATCAATGTTAATGAAATGAATCATTTAAAAGGGTAACAATGTGAGTATTATCCATTATTGTTCTGTTATTGTTTTAGCTCCTCTATTTTGTTCTATTATTGCCGGGTTTTTCCGTAAGCAGATTGGGAGAAAAGGGGCGCATACACTGACCATTGCTGGTGTTGCGTTATCTTTATCATTGTCGATAATCGTAGCTATCTGTTTTGCTAATGGAACTATGCAAACTACAAATTATAATCTTTATACTTGGGCATCTGGTGGTAATTTATTTCCATATGAGTTTCATATAGGATTCTTAATAGATCCTTTAACAGTTATTATGTTGTTGGTAGTTACTTTTGTATCCTTTTTGGTGCATGTTTATAGTATTGGATATATGGCTGATGATGCAGGTTATCAAAGGTTTTTCAGCTATATTTCTTTGTTTACTTTTATGATGTTAATGCTTGTATCAGCAAATAACTTTTTACAACTGTTTTTTGGTTGGGAAGGTGTTGGTTTAGTTTCTTATTTATTAATTGGTTTTTGGTATAACAAAGAATCGGCTATTCAGGGTAGTCTTAAGGCTTTTCTAGTTAACCGAGTTGGCGATTTTGGTTTTATCTTGGGTCTAGGGTTGGTCTTGGCTTACATTGGCAGCTTAGATTATGCACAAGTATTTAATAGTGCTTCTACTCTTTTAGATGCAAAGATTGAAGTTTTTGCAGGCCACAGTTGGTCTGTTGTGACAGTATGTTGTTTATTATTGTTTGTTGGAGCTATGGGTAAGTCAGCACAGGTTCCTTTGCATGTATGGTTACCTGAGTCAATGGAAGGCCCAACCCCTATTTCTGCTTTAATTCATGCTGCAACAATGGTAACGGCAGGGGTATTTATGATGGCACGTATATCTCCGATGCTTGAATTATCTACTACTGCTTTAAGCACAGTTTTAATTATTGGTGCGACAGGCGCTTTATTTACTGGTATTTTAGCTTTAGTTATGAATGACATAAAGCGAGTGGTTGCTTACTCTACATTGTCACAACTTGGTTATATGATGGTGGCAATGGGTGCTTCTGCTTATAGTGCTGGTATTTTCCATCTTTTAACCCATGCGTGCTTTAAGGCTTTATTATTTTTAGCTGCCGGATCAGTTATTATAGGTATGCATCATGAGCAAGATATGCGAAAAATGGGTGGTTTAAAATCTAAGATGCCTATAACTTACATCACTTTTGTGATAGGTAGCTTGGCTTTATGCGCAGTTCCTCCGTTTGCTGGTTTCTTTTCTAAAGATACTATAATTGAAGCAGCTAGTCTTACCAGTATCCCTGGTGGTACGTATGCTTATTATTGTGTTTCTATAGGGGCTATGATAACTGCAATTTATACATTTAGATCCTTATTTATGACTTTTCATGGTACTCCCCGTATGTCGCAAGATACTTATGACCATGTTAAAGAGTCACCTAAAGTTGTTTGGATTCCTTTGGTAGTTTTGGCGGTGCCTTCGGTTATTATTGGATATATTCTGTATATGCCAATGTTATTTAATAAGCACCCTATTCTTGCTGATTCAATAAAAGTTCTAACTCAACATGATGTCTTAGCCGAAATTGCCGAAGAAGTATCTTCCCCATGGCAAGCAATGTTACATGCACCAACGTCTAGTGTATTTTGGCTAACTTTGTTTGGTATATTTATTGCTTGGGTTTGTTATATTGCAATGCCAAGATTGCCAGAGTTCTTTGCCAAGAGATTTGCCTGGATCTATCGTATTTTGCTAAATAAATTTGGTTTTGATTGGTTTAATGAGCATTTTTTTATGAATGGAACTAAGGGAATTGGCCATATTTTTTATAAAGTCTCAGATCAGAAGTTAATAGATGGTTTAATTGTGAATGGTAGCGGTAAAACTATTGGTTGGCTAGCCAAACGAGCAAGAGCGATGCAAAGCGGCTATTTATATCAATATGTCATGGTTATGCTATTAGGTATTTTAGGGTTTTTATTTTGGTTTCTGTATTAGAATTCTTCAGTTTGCAACAATGTGATTCCGTTTAAGGTGAATTTATGGGGTATTTGCTTAATGTATTAATTTGGTTGCCAATAGCGAGCGCCATTTTTATTTTATTTATTGGTAATGATAATAACAAGAGCTTGCAGCGTTTGTTGGCGCTTATTACGGTTAGTTTTACCTTATTATTAAGCTTTCTTTATGTATATGATTTTGATGTCAATGTACCAGGCATGCAGTATGTTGAAGATTTTGCGTGGATGCAATCATTAGGAGTGCGATATACATTAGGTATTGACGGTTTGTCTTTATTGCTTATTGTTTTAAGTATTTTTACAAATTTAATAGTTATCTTAGCAACTTGGAATAGTATTCAGACAAAACTTGCGCAGTATTTGGCGGCTTTTTTAATCATGCAAGGTTTGTTAGTTGGAGTTTTCGCGGCAATGGACGCGATAGTTTTTTACGTTTTCTGGGAAGCAACTCTTATTCCTATGTATTTAATTATAGGTATTTGGGGCTCTGATAATCGTATTTATGCAGCCATTAAGTTTTTCTTATATACATTTTTAGGTTCAGTTTTGATGCTGGCAGCGTTCTTGTATCTTGGTTATCACGCAGGAACATTTAATATCGAAACCATGTATGCAGTAAAGCTTAGTATGGCTGCTCAAACTCTTATATTGATAGCATTTTTCTTAGGTTTTGCGATAAAAATACCTATGTTTCCAGTGCACACTTGGCTACCAGATGCTCATACAGAGGCTCCGGCAGGTGGTTCTGTTGTACTTGCGGCAATACTATTAAAGTTGGGTGCTTATGGTTTTATTCGTTTTGCATTACCAATAGTACCTGATGCTTGTAATAAATATGCAATGGTTATGGTTATTTTATCATTAATCGCCATAGTTTATGTTGGTTTGATTGCGATTGTGCAAAAAGATATGAAAAAATTAATCGCTTATTCATCAATTTCACATATGGGGTTTGTAACTTTAGGATGTTTTGCAATTTATGCGGTTATGGGTAAATCTGGCATACAATCTGCTGCATTGTTACTTGAAGGGGCAATAGTCGTTATGATATCGCATGCTTTTATCTCAAGTGGCATGTTTGCTGGTGTTGGTTTTATTTACGAGCGACTGCATACGCGGGAAATTAAAGATTTTGGCGGTTTGGTGCAAACCATGCCGGTATTTGCAACATTTTTTATGTTATTTGCGATGGCGAATGCTGGATTACCAGGAACTTCGGGTTTTGTTGGTGAGTTTATGGTAATTTTAGCAAGTATGAAAACAGGTTTTTGGATTGCTTTTTGGGCAGCAATGACTTTGATAATTGGTGCTGCATATACTTTATGGATGTATAAGCGAGTAATTTTTGGTGAGATTAGTAATAAAAAAGTTGAAAAATTAAATGATTTAACTAAGTTTGAAATTAGTGCTTATACTTTATTGGCGGCCGCGATTATTTGGGTTGGTGTATATCCAAAACCTTTACTTAGTTATATCCATCAAACAGTAAACCATACTTTAGAACTTGCCTATAAATCAAAAGGTTAAATTAAGATGAGCGAAATATTAAATACTTTAAAACATGCGATGCCAGAGTTCATTGTCTTTGTGACAATTTGTTTTGCTTTAGTTGGAGACCTGCTATTTCGTGGAAGGTGTAAATCTATAGCTCTAATTATTGCCGGCTTTGGGTTGATTGTAGCAATATCTAGTAGCTTTTTTGCTCTAGGTGAGTTTAATCGAGTAATTTTTAATGGTCTTTTTGTAAGTGATGATCTTGGCCAACTAATGAAAATATTTATATTTTTGTCGGTATTTTTAAGTTTTATTTATTCTAAATTATATTTAGAAGAACGAGATATTCCAAATGGCGATTTTTACGTGCTTGGTTTGATATCTACTCTTGGTATGATAATTTTAGTTTCAGCTCATTCATTGTTAACAATTTATTTAGGTGTAGAGTTGTTGTCTTTGCCTTTATATGCGATGACCGCAATGCGTAGATATAATGGTAATGCATCAGAAGCTGCGCTTAAATACTTTATTATTGGTTCTATTGCATCTGCGATGTTGTTATATGGTATTTCTTTATTATACGGTGCAACTGGTAGTTTAGATCTGCATGAAATAGCTAATGCTGTTACTTTATACTCTTCACAGAAATCTGGATTATTGTCATTTGCTTTAGTATTTATTTTAGCTGGCATTGGCTTTAAGCTTGCGGTTGTTCCATTTCATATGTGGGCTCCGGATGTTTATGATGGCGCGCCTACCGCAGTAACTTTATTTTTAAGTGCTGCACCGAAAATTGCGGCTATGGGAATGTTATTGCGCATTTTAATGATAGGTCTTGGTGATTTAGCTGATTATTGGCAGCAAATTATTTTGATCATGTCTTTATTGTCAGCAATTATTGGTAACGTTTTAGCAATTGTGCAAACTAATATTAAAAGAATGTTTGCTTACTCTACCATATCTCATATGGGTTACGCGTTGTTTGGTGTGCTTGCGGCGAGCTCGGATGGATTTGCAGCGGCTTTATTTTACGTATTAATTTACGCTGTTATGTCAGTCGGTGCTTTTGGTCTAATTGTTTTATTGTCTAAATCCGGCCTTGAAATTGAAAATATAGATGATTTAAAAGGCTTAAATAAGCGCAATCCATGGTTTGCGGGGATGATGATGATAATCTTATTCTCAATGGCAGGTGTCCCACCAACTGTTGGTTTCTTTGCCAAATTATTAGTGCTTAAAGCATTAGTAGATGTCCAAATGACTTGGGTTGCGGTAGTTGGCTTAATCTTTGCTGTTGTTGGTGCTTTCTATTATTTACGAATCGTTAAAACCATGTATTTTGAACAAGCTAAAGATGAGAATAAAACTATAATATCGAAATCTGCTGCGACATTATTTTCGGTTAA